>WJIP01000159.1 GCA_014730185.1 Caldithrix sp.
CTGGATAATCTGGATTTTTCTGCTGAAGAGCTAAGTCAGGTAGAGCGTATTCTAAAAGCATGACCAGCAACCGGTTTGGGCTACAAGTTAGAAAGATTCTGTTTTAAATCTTTCATCAACTTTGGCTATCAATCATTTTTGCATTATTTCAATAATTGCCATGCAAAAGCGGGGTAAGTCATCCGGTCTTCGACTGGAAACCATGTTGCGGTCTATAACGACCGCCTCATCCACCCACTTGGCTTTGGCATTGATTAAATCATCTTTAATACCCGGTGTGGATGTGCAGGTAAAACCTTCCATAATACCCGCTGAAATCGGTATCCATCCGCCGTGGCAAATATGCGCTATCATTTTTCCCGATGCATGAAAGGCTCGCACCAAATCTTTAACTTTATCATCCCGGCGCAATTTGTCCGGAGCAAATCCACCGGCAATCACCAAACCATCAAAATCGGATTCATCCATATCATTAATGGCTGCCTCCGCTTTGCAGGGATATCCATTTTTACCCTTATACACTTTGCCTGCCTCCGGTCCGGCAACGATAACATGCGCACCGGCTTCAATAAGCCGCAATTTTGGATACCAGAGTTCTAGGTCTTCATAAACATTTTCCACAAACATCAGAATACGCTTACCTTCAAGTATAGCCATTTTATCCATCTCCTTTTTCACATTATTCTAAAGAACAGATTCGTGGAATGCAATGCCTTTTTGAGTGGGTTATCTATCAAACGTTTTTTACCAACCGGACACAATGATACAATACCTTTTAAGAAAGGTATAGTGAAAATCGGGACAAAACAACTGGGATTTTATCCCAGCCGTTGATGGGAAATTATTGCTCGAGTGTTGATAAATCGCCCACTTCTTCTCCCAGGGTACGGGCTTTTAACACCCGGCGCATAATTTTACCACTGCGGGTCTTGGGTAAAGAGTCCACAAAAGTCACATCTTCCGGGCGGGCAATGGGGCCCACCTCCTGTTTAACATGCTCGCGTAATTCTTCTCCCAGTTGACTGGATTGCTGCACTCCGTCTTTTAGGATGACAAAAGCATGGATGGCGTTACCTTTAAGCTTGTGGGGCAATCCAATAGCCGCCGCTTCCGAAACAACAGAATGACTGACCAGGGCGCTTTCAATCTCTGCCGTGCCCAGGCGGTACCCACTGACTTTTATGACATCATCGATGCGCCCGATAATCCACACATAGCCGTCTTCATCGATACGGGCGGAATCACCGGCCTTATACCAGCCCTGCTTTTTATAATCGGCCCAATAGGTTTGTACGTACCGGTCGGGATCGCCGTGAATGGTACGCGCCATTCCAGGCCAGGGTGCTTTGATAACCAGTTTACCTTCCTCTCCCGTGCTAACTTCTTTACCCTGGTCATCAACAATGCCGATCTCATTGCCAAAAAATGGTTTGGTCGCCGAACCGGGTTTGAGCGGGGTAATCGGTAACGGCGTAATCATAAAGCCACCGGTCTCGGTTTGCCACCATGTATCCATAATAGGACAGCGTTTTTGACCTATCACCTCATAGTACCAGCGCCAGGCCTCCGGATTAATCGGTTCTCCCACGGATCCCAGTAATCGAAGGGTGCTCAGATCATACCTTTTAGGCCATTCATCGCCGAAACGCATCAAGCCACGGACGGCTGTGGGTGAAGTATATAAAATGGTGATGCCATATTTTTCGATCATTTTCCACCAGCGGTTGGGATAGGGATAATTGGGAGCCCCCTCGTACATCATGACCGTGGCACCGTTAATCAGAGGACCGTATACAATATAACTATGACCGGTAATCCAACCGGGATCGGCCGCGCACCACCAGCGATCTTCTTCTTTGATATCAAACACATAACGATGGGTAGTAGAAGTGTAAACGGCATAACCGCCATGCGTGTGCACCAGTCCTTTGGGTTTCCCGGTTGTTCCGGAAGTATACAAAATAAACAGGGGATCTTCGGCATCGGTTTTCTCCGTTTCGCAACCGCCATTGCAGGCAATGGGCAGTTCAATCAGATCGTGATACCAGAAATCCCGCCCGCTTTCCATGTACACTTCATGACCGGTGCGTTTAACCACAATACAGGATTCGATTGTTGGCGAACGTTTGAGAGCCTCGTCAACAATCCCTTTCAAATCATTGACTTTCCCCCGCCGGTAACCACCATCGGCTGTTACCAAAACTTTGCTGCGGGCATCAAATACACGTTCGGCCAGGGCTTCCACACTAAATCCCCCATAAACCACACTGTGGGCCGCGCCTAACTTGGCACAGGCCAGC
Organism: Caldithrix sp.; assembly: GCA_014730185.1. Lineage (GTDB taxonomy): Bacteria > Calditrichota > Calditrichia > Calditrichales > Calditrichaceae > WJIP01. The sequence goes on from WJIP01000159.1 coordinate 2,301, forward strand.
ATAGCAAAAGCCAACTCCGGAATTTGCGGCATATAAATGGTCACCGTATCGCCTTTTTTAACTCCCATACTTTTGAGAATATTGGAAAACTTGGATACCTCCCGATTGAGGGCATGATAGGAAAAAGTACGCAAATCCCCCGGTTCTCCCTCCCAAATAAGAGCCAGTTTATTTCGGCGCCAGGTTTTAAGATGTCGATCGATGGCGTTATGAACGATATTTAGCTTTCCACCCTTAAACCATTTATAAAACGGTTTTTCAGAATCATCTAACACAGTTTGCCACGTTTCATACCAATCCAGGTTTTCAGCTTCTTTCTCCCAGAACTTTTCTCTTTGTTCGATTGAATATTTGTATCGTTTCTCATAATCCTGAACATTGGCTTGTTCAATAATCTCTTTCGAAGGATAATACATATCCTTATTGTTTGTTTTTGTGCCGGCCATAGACGATTCTCCTTTAATTTTTATTACTTCATCGTAGATACAAAACCCTGATAGCAGACTTTTGCCCATTTGAAAAGGGGTGTAACGATTTTTTTGATAATTCTATTTTATTTATGAACATTTTTTAATAATTTTAAGTTTAAAACTTTCATATAATTATAAAAGATAGCCCGAGTTGAGACAAATTATTTACTTCACAAGTATCGTATTACTTCTAACCTTAATCTGGCAGTGTCAACCCGATGAAAGGCCACGGCCGCTGGTTCATTACACCGTGCAAAAGGATTCAGCTGCCTATTTGATTGAAAGCGGAACCATTCAATCATCAATGGAAACAAGTATTATGACCCCTTCAAACTGGAGAATGGATTACCGCATTCAATACCTGCCGGATGAAGGCCAATATGTGCATGCCGGAGATACGGTTGTTATTTTTGATACACGGCAAGTTCAGTCGCGTCTGGACGAAGCAGAAGCCAAGTATCAAATTCAGCAGGCAGAGCTTGAAGAAACCATAGAAAACAATAAGAATCAGTTAAAACAGAAAAAAGAACGCGTTCAACAATTAGAATATGAGTTACAATTGGCAAAAACCCGTCTGGAAAATGCCCGATTCGAATCCGACCTCCGGCAAAAAGAAATGGCATTGGCTCTGAAAAAGACGGAACTGCGTTTGCAGGAAGCAAAAAAAAATGTTGAAGCTCAGCGTTCGCTGAACGCTTATAAGCGCAATATTGTTGCCCTCAAGATGAAACAAGCGGAAGTGGATATTCAACGTGCCCGGTTGATGATGGAAGATATGTTTATAACAGCACCCCGAGCCGGTATGATCATTTATGCCGAAACCAGAGGCGGCGAAAAGATTAAAGTGGGTGAATCCATGCGTCCGCAATCCAACATTCTGAGTATACCGGATTTAGATAAAATGAAGGCTGTCATTAATCTCAACGAAGTGGACCGGCCTTTTGTTAATGAAGATATGAAGGCAACGATAACGATAGATGCTTATCCCGACTCCGTTTTTAGAGGACAAATATCCAGTGTATCACGAATAGTGGATAATCATCCTATGTATTCGAATTTAAAAACTTATGCTATTCATGTAGCCATAAATGGCGGGGGTAATTATCGTTTAATACCCGGACTATCGTGTCGTATTAAAATCAAGATAAAAACAATTGATGATGGATATTCCATCCCATCCTGGTGCCTATCTGAGCATGATCAGCAATACTTTGTGGAGACCAAAGAAAATGAACGGATTCCCGTCGAAATAGTGCTGTTAAACAGTGGCCGGGCATTTATTCAAGGCGCTATCGATGAAACCACACAACTTAAAGCCAACACTCAAAACCAAAACCATTAAGAAAAACTATGCAACTCATTCCCAAAAACTATCGTGGATTTTCTAATCCGATAAAAATAGCTCTGGCCGTTATAATTTCAGTCCTTCTGCTCATATTCATAGCGAACCAAATTATAGGCACTAACGAAAACAGTATCGTTTTTACCGTCCAAAAAACTGATCTGGTTATTGATCTGCATGTGGATGGCGAACTGAAAGCAATGAATTCATATGTCATTAAGGCACCCTCCAATGTATGGGGTAATGCCCGGATTGTACGCATGGCCGAAGAAGGCAGCCGGGTTGAAGAAGGCGATTTCCTCATTCAGTTTGATAAATCCGAATTTGAACAACGGTTACTGGAAGCGAAAAATAAACTGGAAACAGCAAGGGCTAATATGGCTAATACTGAAGCGAATATTAAAAGTCAAATGGCGGAATTGGAAAGCAGCATAGAACTGGAAAAATATTCTCTGGAGCAATCCCGGCTGCAAGCCAAACGGGCGGTTTATGAATCTGAAAACAAACGTAAGGAAATCGAACTTAATTTAAAAAAAGCCGAGATTGCTTATCAACAACTTTTGCAAAAACGGAGAGCGACTGAAAAAATAAATGAGGCCAAATTACGGCAGGCGGAGTTGGAAGTGGAACAGGCACAGTTGCAGGTCAAACGAGCCCGGGATGATATTGAAAAACTTACCATTACGGCTCCCGCTGAAGGTTTAGTTGTCTATAAAGAAGTTTGGGAAGGGGATCAGATGACTAAAGTGAAGGTTGGTTATAGCCCCTGGCGTGGCCAACCCCTCTTGGAAATTCCATCGAACAACCGCATGAAAATTAACGCCGAAGTTGATGAAATTCATATATCCAATATCAAAGAAGGGCTGCCTGCTGAAATTGAACTTGATGCCATCCCGGACACAATGTTCACTGGGAAAATAGACAAAATATCAGCTCTTGCTGAGCGTAAACGGCGCAGTCAAAAAAATGTCTTCAAAGTTGAAATGATTATCGATCAGGATGATGAGCGTTTGAAACCCGGCATGAGCGCCCATTGCAGAATCATAATCGAACGGATGGATAATGTGCTCACAATTCCGATCGATGCTTTAAGCTATGTGGATGAAAAACCCAAAGTATGCTTAGCCAGCAACAAATACAAAGCTATTGAAACCGGAAAATCAAATGATGACATGATTGTAGTTAAGGATGGATTGAAGGAAAATGAACAAATACTTTTACCAGAAAAAGGACCCTTATCTGAATCACATTCGGTAAAAAATAGTAAGGACCGTTCCCCAGTTTCGGTAATCAATAACTGAGAAAATGGAAAATTATCGAATGTATTATTCCAAAATCCAGTATTACAAACGGTAGTTTTTTATCTTTTAACCTTCTGTAAACATAAGCTTTACAAGGTATTCTTATGCATAACAAACGGACTTATAACCTAAGACTATTAAAATCAATTTTAGCCCAGGCAAAACAGTATCTGAGCTATATCGATCAGGAACCGTTCCAGATGGGCTTGGCCGGGATCATGGCCCACAAATTGCGTTCATTTCTGACGATGCTCGGCATTATCTTTGGTGTGGCTGCTGTTATATCGATGCTGGCCATTGGAGAAGGTGCCCGGCAAAAAACTTTGGCTCAAATCCAGGCATTGGGCCTTAATAATATTATCGTTCAACAAAAACCTGTACCCGAATATAATGGCAGAAATACTGAGAAAATTTCCGAACTTACCCTAGAGGATATCGAGTCTTTAAGAAACATCGTCCACACCCAGGATGGCATTGTACCCGTTATTGAACGCAAGCGGGAAGCTAATTATAAGACACGACTTCAGGAAGTAACACTCACCGGGACCCATAGCAGCTATTTTGAGTTAATGCATTTGAAAATTAATCAGGGTAATTTTTTTTCTCAACTCGATAATCAGCATTATCAACGGGTTTGCGTGTTAGGGGCTCAGATTACTCAAGCATTATTTCCGGCTGAAAACCCCCTCGGTAGGTGGATTAAAATCGATAACATTTGGCTGCGGGTTGTGGGCATATTGGATTATCAACCGGTCAGCAGCGCAGGAGCCAAACAACTGGATCTTAATAATCATGTGTTTATTCCATTTCATACCATGCGTATCCGCTTTGGGCGCAACAGGGACGAATCGCCACTGAATCAGATTATTCTGAGAATAAGCCACCAGGATAAGGTATTAGCTTCAGCCGGCCTGGTCGATCGCATTCTCTATAGGCGACACCGGGAAAAACGAGACTATACCATGATTGTACCCGAACAACTTTTACAACAAAGCGAGGACACCCAGCGCATGTTTAACATCGTTATGGGCGCCATTGCCGGTATCTCGTTGTTGGTAGGTGGTATAGGTATTATGAATATAATGCTGGCCTCCATCCTGGAACGAACCCGGGAAATCGGGATCCGGCGGGCACTGGGGGCCAAAAAACGGGATGTTTTGACGCAATTCTTAATCGAAGCGGTTTTATTGAGTTTATTAGGTGGCATAATAGGTATCATTATCGGGTATATGCTGACCTTTGGAATTACCAGTTTTTCCAAATGGAGCACCTCCGTAACTTGGTGGTCAGTGGTCTTAGCCTTTGGTGTTAGCAGTGGTGTCGGTATTATATTCGGATATTATCCGGCCAGAAAAGCGGCTATGCTTAATCCCATTGATGCTTTACGCTACGAATAACAACATTGCAGCCTACAGGTTAACCATTGCAAAGCTTTATCACATTAATTCATCATTAAAGGATCAATAGTAACAAGAAACGAATACGGCCTTTAAACAGCCTATATCACTAAACCATCTTATTCCATCAATAGAGCCTTGCGGCTTTGCATACCCTGTTCCGTCTGCAGACGCACTATATAAATGCCGCTGCCCACTTTGTTTCCCTGCTCATTGTTCCCTTTCCAACGGAGGCTGTGCTCACCAGCGTTGTACCGACGATCTGCCAAAGTTTTAACTTTTCGCCCCAACAGATCATACACGATTAAGGTGGCATGCATCTTACGGGGCAAATAAAATGAAATCGAGGTCGTGGCATTGAAAGGATTGGGATAGTTGGGAGCTAATGTAACCTTATCAGGTAACGTCTCATTGGAAGCCAGCGGCGAAACCACATCCGTATAAGCCAACAGCCGGATATCATCAATATACCAGCCGTCCCGTTCCGTACCCCCGTCCGATGCCATATTAAACCGGACATAAAACGAATCCGTACCGGCAAACGATGAAAGGTCGACAATTTCCCGCCGCCAGTTTAATTGCATATTATGGTAGCCGGTCTGATCGGAAGCCTGAACGCCCCAACCGCTGCCAATAGAGCCGCTCACGCCTTCAAGGGTTTGCCAATTTTCCTCATCGGTTGAGGCCTGAACACGGGCAAAATCATAATCCCTCTCAATCTGAAATTGTTGCCAAAACTGCAAATAGATTTGTTTATTGGATGAAAGTTCAACGGGCTGATCCAATGTAAGAGATGCCTCATAGTCCTCCGGATAACGGCGAAAAGGGCTGTCGGTAAAAGAACGACTTCCCTCAACCGCCTTGCGGGTGCTTAAATTCCATTGACCGCCGGCCGTCCAGTTATCCAAACCGTTTTCGGCATTATCCGAAAAAAGAAGCTGCGGTGTGCCGATTAATACGGTTTCGACTGTATCGTGACGGTTGATATCACCATATTCGACTGTAAAGATCAGCTGCAGTTGATAAGCCTCCGGCGTATTGGCCGCCGCTTCAATAGTTAAACGGTCCAAGATGCGTACATCGCCGGACGGAATAGCGCCGTCTATAGCTGCATAATCATCAATGACCTGTACATACGGATCATCACATTGAAGGGCAAGGGCCGCATCTTCCGCCGATCCCCGGCCGATGTTTTCAATGGTGGTTTGAATTATGGCTGTTTCCCCCGCCTCTAAATAACCGTCCGCATCGTCGTCACCTGTTATATGAATAGATTTTAAAACAGGATAGCCCCCGGCTACCCAGGCCAGATAAAGATTGGCATACACATTTTCTTCGGCCAATGGAAAGATTCGTTCTTCCGCAGGCCAGAATCCGTCTTGATCGGTGCCCACTTCCGGGGTCATGGCCAATATCTTGTTTTTATCGGTCTGTTCGCCGTAGAGCCAATCATCGGAATCGCCGTTGGTTACGTAATTGACGGTTTCATCACCTGTGCCGTAAACATATCGGTTATATTGCGTCATGGTCGACGCATAGTCGAAATACGTAATCGAGTCCGGGGTGACCAAGGATTCCTCATATCCCCAGGGATAAATCAACAGATTGGAATAGGAATGATAACTCAATGAAAGTTCAAACTGCCGGGATATACAAAAGTCCCGGATAGCTTGGGTTTCCGGTTCGGAAAAGGGGGCGTCACCGCGGTAAGTATCGCTGAAGGGATATGGACTGGAACCGACGTCGTCATAACCCCATTGGTATCCGTAATTACGATTCAGATCCACGCCGTACCATTGTCCGCCATTAATCTCCCGTCGGTTTTTACGCCATTGCCCGCCGCCGTCCGGATTGGTCTGCTCATTATACACATACCCGTCCGGATTGATTACCGGCACGAAATACAATTCACGGTTATCCACCAGATAGGTCACTTCCGGATCTGCGGCGTAATTTTCCAATAAATAGTACATAAAAAACATGACCGTCATCATGCTTTGCGGTTCACGGGCATGATGCAATCCGTTATAAAATACTTCCGGTTCATTTTCATCCACTTCGGGGTTATCGGATATTTTAAGCATCCATAAGTCTCTGTTTTCGATGCTCTTGCCAATGGATGTTTTTTCCGTGGTCAAATCGGGATACAGCAGATGCATAGAATCCAGTTCGGTTACCACCTCGTCAAATGTATAATAGCCCCCCATGCTACCGAATTCGATACCCTCTAAGCCATTTGAGTTTTCCATCCGTCTCAACTCTGCTGAAGTAGGCTGAGGTCGATTACGATAGTTTTCGATGACGTCCTGCACAAGTATGGAGTAAGACAGATTACTTTCTTTCAATATTTGCAGTTGGGATTCATTAATTACCGCAATCATACGCCGACCCCCGGAAGGTAATTTATGCACGGCCGCATGATCCAATAACAAGCCTTCTCTGTTCAACTGTTTAATCTGTTCATTATTTTCCAAGTAGATACTGACTTTTAAATACCGGATTTGATCATTATTCTGGGCATTAATATTGCTAAAGCCAGTCAAAATAATCAAGGTCAATAAATACAACACATATAAACAGGATGAATAATTTTTCATAGGGCAACCACTTGTAATATTTGGATTTCGCCTGATTTTATTTAGATGATGAACGCTTTAATTGATCGATCCATGCCTCACGAAGTTTATCATAGAGGTGTTCGGTGTCCTGTGCATTACCAGCGTTAATGATGTAAGCTTTTTTATCCAGATAAATGTATATGTAAGGCTTGGAACCATCCTTGACATAAACTTTTCCGCGGCCCAAAAAATCAAGTTCGAATGTGCCCCGGTAATAAGCACCAATATGAATACCTTTGTGGGGTTGTAAGATTCTGGTCATCTTATCATTTTTTTTGATGGCTTTAATCTGATTAAGAGGCAGTTCAGTGCCGTGCAATGTATTAATTTTAAAACTACCGTCTTCAATTTCGTAATCAGGGCTTGTTAATGCATAAGTCAATAAGGCAAGGACTATTACAAATAACGTCAAACTTATATATACCGACCATTTTAAGTTGACTGCAAACGTCTTAACCGAACCCATCCCCTTCACCACCATTATGCCGAAAATGAGAATGCTAAACACAATGACCAATATAATCCATGCATAATTGATTAAATAAGCTCCATAAAGGTTGATAAATAAAAAACCCAATGTGAGATTTATCTTTTTAGCTGTAGCCACCGGATTTTTTTGACCAATTTTTTTGTCGTTTATCAACTTATCCAAATGTTGTTTAAACCCGGTGAAAGCTGCAACCACTAACAACAGCCCTAATACCAATAAGATAATCATCAATATGCTCATAAATACGTCCCTTGTTTTAATCGTCTATGCAAAGTTGGATGCCATTGTCACAAACCCAGCTGGTTATTCCGATTCCAGTTTAAGTTTAGGTATATCATCCGGCAGAATCACCCGAAAAGGCTTATCCAATTTTTTTTCCATCCGCATCACTGATATACCGGCATAGCGGGGTTGATCCATCTTTTGTTCAACCCAGTCATCAAAAGCCGTATCAAAAGTGGTCATTTTACTGCTGGAAGATTCGCGCACGACCAATTGATTACCTGTCCTGATAAACATAAACATATGAGCAGAAAAAATATCATTTTTATCAGCAAAAATAAGTGCCCCGATATCACCATTATCCAATTCACCTTTTACCTGTTCAAGTTTTGTTGTAGGAATATAATCAATTGTGACGCGGCGATCCGGTTTAACAAATCTCAAATCAACAATCCCTTTGTTTTTGAAAAAATTGATATGGGAGATCGTCCGTGTAAATGATTTTGTCAGCGGGCCTGCAATCTGCCTGCTAACATCATTCAACAACCATTGATTTTGCGGCAGCCAGTCGGCCATCGTGTAATGATTGCGGGTTTTCAAACCGATCAGACCGTTCTCATAACGTATGTGTTGTAAATTGTTGAAAAAATGCTCATAACTATCGGATATGGCCAGCGCCAGAACATGCTCGCAGAAAGCCATGCAATTGGTTTCCCGGAAATTAACCAAGGGCATCGTTTCATAAAGGGCATAAGGTCCATCCCCCACACAAGTTAAATTGTAAGGTGTACCTAAAAAATAACTGGAATATAAC
>WJIP01000160.1 GCA_014730185.1 Caldithrix sp.
CATCTAAAGGGCCGGCAGTTCAATCTCCCCGGGCTCAGTCCGATAGGCTTTTCTATGCTCAGGTTGCCCAGAGATACATCGATGAAACCGACAACCTTCATGTGATTGAAGACACTGCAACGGGTGTAAACGTAAAAAACGGTAAGGTTATGGGCGTGTACCTGGGGAAGGCCGGGTATTTGAGCGTTGCTTCCGTCATTATTACGGCGGGCACTTTTTTAAACGGGAAAATATTTATTGGATTAAAAAATCTTTCTGCGGGCAGGGCCGGCGAAAAGCCGGCTTTTGGTATGACCGAATCTCTGCAGGAGCTTGGATTGAGATCCGGGCGCCTGAAAACAGGCACGCCGATGCGTATACATAAAGACAGTATAGATTATTCTAAAGTACAAGTACAATATCCTGATGATAATCCCCGGCCCTTTTCTTATTCCACAAAACAGATTACACGTAATCAAATCAATTGCTTTATTACTTACACCAATGAAACCACGCATGACATATTGCGGCAGGGTTTTCATCACTCACCGTTATTCACGGGGACTATAAAAGGCGTTGGTCCCCGATACTGTCCATCAATCGAAGACAAAATCAGTCGTTTTGCGGATAAAACCAGGCATCAATTATTTCTTGAGCCTGAAGGATATACGAATAATGAAGTTTACGTAAACGGTTTTTCGTCAAGCCTACCCGGCGAAATTCAGGAGCGGGCCGTTCGCACCGTTGCAGGGTTGGAAAATGTAAATATTGTTCGCTTGGGCTATGCTGTGGAGTATGATTTTTTTCCGCCGGACCAGATTAAACACACACTGGAAACCAAAGCCGTAGAAAATTTATATTTGGCTGGCCAGATCAACGGCACATCCGGCTATGAAGAGGCGGCAGCTCAGGGATTTATGGCCGGTATAAATGCTGTATTAAAATTAACAGAGAAAGACATTTTTACCCTAAGTCGATCCCAGGCCTATATCGGCGTGTTGATAGACGATCTTATTAATAAAGTACATGATGAACCGTACCGCATGTTTACGTCACGCGCGGAATTTAGGCTCCTGTTAAGGCAGGGCAATGCGGATCTAAGATTAATGGAATATGGTAGGGGGTTCGGTTTAATTGACGATGAAGTATATGGGCGCTTCCTGCAGAAACAAGAACAAATAGAGCGTATCAGGCAAAATGAAATAAGACAATCCATAGAACCAGCATGGTTTAACCATATTTACAGAGATAAAAGCAAGCCTATCAAACAAAAGCAACCGCTTAAAACATTGCTCAAGAGGCCAGAAGTTAAACTAGCCGATTTTATTGCCAGGCAAAATAATGGTTCTTATGAAGAGAGCGCCATAAACGAAGTTGAGTTCAATATAAAATATTCCGGATATGTTGATCGGCAAAATAACATATTGGATCGGTTTAAAAGAGTTGAAAACAAAAAAATGCCCAAGACCATCGATTACAAAAAACTGACCGCACTTTCGGTGGAAGCAAGGGAAAAACTGGATAAAATTAAACCGGAAAACCTGGGTCAAGCGACACGAATTGCTGGGGTTACGCCTTCCGACATATCGGCGCTAATGGTATATTTGGTTAGAGAGCAATGGCTGGATGTTTCACGTGGAACACAGTAAAGATATTTCGGTATTAACCGATTTCTTGCGTGCGCAGGATATTTCTTTTTCCCAACAGCAAATTCAGCAACTTTATACTTACAAGTCTTTGATTATTGAATGGAATCAAAAAATCAACCTTATTTCAAAGTCAGACATACATAAGATTGTCGAACGCCATTTTTTGCCATCCTTTTGGTTTGCCTATTACATCCAAACGCGAAGGGATGGTAATGTTTTAAATATACTTGACTTGGGAACCGGCAGCGGAATGCCCGGTATTGTTCTGGCCATCTGTTTTCCCCATATATCCATTACATTGCTTGATTCTTCCCGAAAAAAAACGCTTTTTGTCCGCAAGGTCGTTGAAGAATTAAATTTAAACGCTTCGGTCATTGGTGATCGAATAGAAAACCAATCGAGGACGCTGAAAAATAAGTTTCACCTGGCAACTGCACGCGCTGTTGCCTCTATTCCTAACTTGATTCATTGGCTGCATCCTGTGCTGATAAAAAAGGGTAGAATACTAACGCTAAAGGGCATAAATTACAGAGAAGAATTGAGCGATGAAGAATTGGACAGAAGATGGGCGATAAAACCGATACCCGTTTCTCGGGACTGGTTGAATTTTTCGGATTATTTGAAGAATAAATTTATGATAGAGATGGAGAAAATGTATGACTGAAAACAACCTTTTTAAAGAATTATCTACCCTGGTAACCGAAAGTCGAAATCCCGACTCATATGATGTTGATGTTATGAGCACGGAAGATGCAGTAAAATTATTTAATAATGAAGATAAGAAAGTAGCAAAAGCTGTTGAAAAAGAAATTCCTTATATTGTTGAAGCAATTAAATTGGTAGCCCAGGCATTTAAAAATAATGGACGATTGATTTATGCCGGCGCCGGCACATCCGGCCGACTGGGCGTACTGGATGCCGCAGAGTGTCCGCCAACATTTGGCGTTGATCCCGGAATGGTGATCGGAAGAATCGCCGGAGGGTATAAAGCCCTATCAGTGGCCGTTGAAGGATATGAAGATTATCCGGAGAACGGAGCAAAAGACATTGGAGATTTGCAAGTCAATGAAAACGATGTGGTCTGCGGCTTGGCAGCCAGTCGACGGACGCCTTATGTAATCGGTGCTATTGAAGAAGCCAGAAAACGAGGGGCCAAAACCATTACGGTCGTCTGTAATCCCCGTGAACATCTGCAGTTCGATGTGGACGTTGCCATCTGTCCGGTTCCCGGGCCTGAAATTATAATGGGGTCCACCAGATTGAAAGCGGCAACCGCTCAAAAAATGGTGCTTAACATGATAACGAGCATAGCGATGATCAATCTGGGCAAAGTGTATGAAAATATGATGATCGACTTGCAATTAAATAATAAGAAACTCAGAGAGCGCTCCAAGAAAATCATTATGCTCGCGGCTGACGTCAGTTATGAAGAAGCAGAACAATGCCTGGAAAATTCGGGCAATCATGTTAAGACGGCCATTTTTATTGCTTTAACCGGGTCGGACAAAAACGAAGCGAAGCGCCTGATGGAAGCTAACGATGGTTTTCTTAAAAAGGCCGTTCAACAATGGCAACGGGAAAAACGATAGGTTCTAAAAACCGGAAAAAATGATGAAGTAAAATGAATGTATTTGAGTATCTTGGGGCCGTTTTTGTTGTGAACAATTTTGCCGCCCGCTTTTTTGCAATATCTAAATCTGCTTCGAGTTTGGAGGGTATTGCACGGGCTTTTTTAGTGGATTATCCTACCATTGGAGTTGATATTTCTATTACATTTTGATCATACTCCAGGAAAACACTTCTAATGATAAGACTCAGACGGCAGTCATATCTTTGAGCTCCCATGGGTGGCTTTATTCGCTTCGGTAATCCGAAATTTGTGTGAGATAAATCTAGAAATTTTGTAAATTCATATGGTATCACAAGGCAGATCAACAAAAATGATAAGCATAAGATGTTAATAATTAATAACTTATAACTCGTAAATTCAAAAAAGACCATTTTGACCTGATGTCCACATTACTAAGTCTTGTCATCTTTATTGCCATCGCATATTTCAGCGGACAATTTTTTCAACGCATGCAGGTAAGGCAATTTTGGCTGCGGGGTATCATATTTAGCGGTAGTTTATACATTTTGCTGGGATATTTGTTTGGACCGCAGGTGTTTGCACTCATTCAACCACAGGTAATCAGCGATCTTAATATTGCCTATTCCTTCTTTTTGGGTTGGGTCGGTTTTTTAATTGGGTTACAACTGAACTTAAAAAGTCTTCTGCGTTTTTCCCGACAATATTACTGGTTTTCACTGACAAATTTTATAATTGCCCTGATAACTTCCCTTGTATTGTTTTATCTTGTCTTTTCCTATTTAAATTTTGAAATGCTGGATGTCTTTGTGCTGGCTGTGGCAGGGGTTGTAACATCACCCATATTAATTGGTGTATTCATCCGGGATACCAAAGCACGAGGCCAGGTTACGCATATTTTGCAGTTCAACGCTGCTATTGATAATATTTTAGGTGTTATTGTAATGGGTATTATACTTGGTATTCAGGGCGAAATAAAATTTATGGATATTTATGTATATGGTTATTTTAATATTTTTATTTATGTTATGGTAATCGTATCGGCCTCACTTATTTTTTATTATTTGATAAAACAATTTAACACCGATGAAGAGTTATTATTATTAATTCTGGGACTTATTTTAGTGGTTGTGGGCGGCGCTTTTTATTTGAAGCAAAGTTTAGTATTTGCTTCATTTGTGTTTGGAGCTATTATAGCGAACTTAGACATTCCAACTAAAAAACTATATTTATATATTCAAAAACTGGAACAACCACTTTACATCATTTTGTTAATATTTACCGGTATGTTATTAAACATAAGGCAGGGATTTAATGTATGGTTAATCCTCATATTTCTGGCCGTTCACATCATTGCAAAATTTATTGCTGGTTATAGTGCTACCCATGTCATATCGGGTATGCGTAAAATTCCATCCAGCATTGGACTTGCCAATCTGGGAATGGGTGGACTTTCACTTGTGATAATCCTGGATTTTCATATATCCACCAACTCAATATTTTCAGAAACAATGTTGATGATCATTGCATTCGCAATTCTGCTAAACGACATAATCGGATTTTGGTACCTGGAAGGTGTACTTCTAAAGAGAATGAAAAAGGTATATGATACGTAAATTTACCATTGCAGTCGTTCTGCTTTTGATATATTTCACGATAACCACTCTGTATCCCAACCCGGAAAAATCCGGCAATGATATCACCTTGTTACTGGGCATTATGATAATGGCCGCTTATCTGATTGCCCTCATCCTCAGAAATGTAAAACTACCTAAACTAAGCGGATATATGATTTTAGGGCTTATACTCGGACCCATAGGATTTAATTTTTTAAGCGAAAATTTTATTAACCAGATTAATTTCATAACCCATCTGGCCTTGTCGTTTATTGCCCTGACAGCTGGTGGTGAGTTTAAATTCAAGCGAATAAAACAGATAAAAAACAGTATGTTGGCTATACTTGTCGGCCAGGTTGTTTTTGTCTTTATCGGCCTTTTTTTGCTGCTATATTTCGTTTCATCTATAATCCCTTTTCTGGCTGATCTAAACAATGAAATTATGATCGGATTCTCAATCCTGTTTGCCGTCACGGCCTTATCCACATCACCGGCTGTAACTATGGGTATTATCACGGAATTTAAAGCAAAAGGTCGCCTGACCGATTTGGTGTTATCGGTTACGGTGCTCAAGACCATTCTGCTGGTGTTAATGTTCCCGATTATTACAGCATGGGCAAAGGTTTATCTTTTAGAAGGTCATAGTTTTAGCTGGGATACTATCCAATCCATTGCTTTGCAATTGTTTAACTCGCTTCTAACGGGCACTGCGTTGGGCTTTCTGGTGATCGTTTATCTCAGATATATAAAGGTGGAAAAAAGCATATTTCTTTTAGGCGTGGCTATCATCATCATCGAAATGAGTTACATGATCAATGCCGAAATTCTATTAACATCCATTATTACCGGAATCATCGTTGAAAACTTTTCTAAGGAGGGCGATGCTTTAATTGAGGGTATTGAACAAAGCTCGTTACCACTCTATGTCATATTTTTCAGTGTAGCCGGGGCCAGCTTGCATCTTGAAACCCTTAAAAACGCAATATTACTCACCGTGGTTTTGGTGCTCGGTCGAATGTTGTTTAAATACATTGGAAGTTATGTGGGTGCCTTGTTAACAGCCGAGAAGTTTGAGATCAAACATTATACCTGGCTGGGATTTATCGGCCAGGCCGGCATTGCCGTGGGATTGGCAACAATCATTTACGATGCCATTCCTAATGAGACCGGTTTGCAGTTCAAAACAATTTTAATAGGCAGTGTGGTTATAAATGAAATGCTGGGCCCTATATTTTTTAGATATGGCTTGATTAAGTCAAAGGAAATTGATGCCAATTAAGAGGGTAAGTTAATCAATGGAAAAAATTCTTGAACAATGTCAGCCGGTTTACAAAGATGGCACTACAACCGGTATTATGTTAATACATGGCATCGGCTCTTGCCCCCATTTTTGGAACGCCTTAATGCCGCAATTTAACGATTCTCCTTTCGCCCTCAGGAATATGCTGTTACCGGGACACGGAAGCGAGCCCTCAACGCTTAAAAAAGTGGACTGGCATGAGATATTTATTCATATAAAACAAAATTTGTTTGAGCTGAGAAAACAATGTAAACGGGTCATTGTTATCGGTTTTGATTTGGGAGCAGCCATGGGTTTGCACCTCAGTGCCCATTATCAATTAGAAGGCCTGATATGTTTGTCAACGGCATTCTTAAATCGAAAATATTATTTTTTTCACCAAAACATAAAAATAAGCGATTATATCAGAGATAAGACCATTAAAAACACACCACATTTCTATTATGAACTGCTTCCTAAAAAATTTATCAGGCGTATCAATCAATTTTATAAACATGTGTATGATGATCTGCAGGATATATATATTCCAACGTTGATGATACATGGAGCGAGAAACGAAGCGTATTCCGTAAACGATGCAAAACTTCTTTACGAAAAAATAGCTTCGCCGGATAAGAAAATCCTGATTTTGGAACATTCCCGGCATCTCATATTAGATGGGCAGGAAAAGGCAATAGTAGCAAGAGAAATCGCTTCTTTTTTGGAAAAACAGGCCCGATAGTTCAAGAAAACATAAATTATATCACAAGCATAAAACCCTGCTTGATTAAAATTATAAAATTAATTAAATTAATGATTTAATAGATTCATACTATGCATTATTTTAAAACGAATCTATCCGATTAAGAGAATTAAAGCTTGTTTAAAAATTAAGGGATGACAATACAGAAAGTAAAGTGGTTTTATTTGGGGTTGTGGCAGGTTTCAAGGGTTTAAAATCTTAGCAGTAGTTCAGATCAAACATGTGAGTAAAAACTTTTTGCGAAAGAGGGTATTATGAAAAAGTTTAAAGTGCTTTATCTAGCCAGCGAAGTTGCACCCTTTTCAAAGGCAGGAGGCCTGGCTGATGTTATAGGCGCTCTACCCAAATCATTAAAAGGCTTGAATCAGGAAATAAGAATGATGATCCCGAAGTACAAATTTATCAATGAGAGAAAATATGTGCTCCGGGAAGTTATTAGGTTGCGGGAAATTCCGGTTGAATTAAACGGACAACAAAAAGTAGCCAGCGTAAAATCAGCATTTTTACCGGATAGTAAAGTACAAATATATTTTATTGAAATTGAAGATTATTTCAACCGGCCCGGTATCTATACGGATCCAAAAACCAACAAACCCTATGAAGATAACGCTGAACGTTTTGCCTTTTTCGCAAAAGCAGCCCTGGAAACCCTCAAAAAATTATCGTGGCAACCGGAAATAATTCATTGCAATGACTGGCAAACGGCCTTTGTGCCCGTTTACCTTAAGACCGAATACATGAACGATCCCTTTTTTAAGGGCGTTAAAACGGTTTATACCATTCACAATTTAACGTCACAGGGAGAGTTCGAGACCGACATGGCCAAGAAAATCGATTTCGACGAAAGCCAAACCCAGGAAGGGGGAATGTTTAACAAAGAGGGTAAGCTCAATTTGACCAAAGGAGCCATTTATTTCTCCGATTTTATTTCTACTGTATCTGAAAATTATGCCCATGAAATTCTGGAAGATAGTACACTAGGATTTGGATTCAGTAAACTGCTTCAAGATAAAGAAGACAAGTTCGAAGGTATTCTCAATGGTGTGGATTATTCGGTTTGGTCACCGGATAATGACAAGTTAATTCCTTACCGTTACGATAAAGAAAAGATGGACGGTAAAACCGAGAACAAAAAAACCCTATTAAACCGTTTGGGTCTAACGTATGATGAAAAAATCCCGCTTTTTGGTATGGTTTCAAAAATTTCTAAACACAAAGGTATTGATATAATCTTGGATTCCATTGATGCATTAATGAAAATGAAGATTCAATTGATTATCTATGGAGACGGTGATCGTGACTTGGTAAAAGCTCTGATGAAGAAAGGAGAGCAATATAAAGATAAAATGGTTGTCAATGTCACTTATGATGATAAAATTGAGCATCTAATTTTGGCCGGCTCGGATTTTTATTTAATGCCTTCCAAATATGAGCCGTGTGGGTTGAATCAGATTTATTCTCTCCGTTACGCCACAATTCCTTTGGTTTCAGCAGCGGGTGGATTGTTTGATACTGTTGAAGATATTGACATGGATGAGGGCGATGGTACAGGATTCCTTGTCGAACCCCTGGATAAAGCTAATATGGTAGAAGCCGTACAGAGAGCCGTAAAACTCTATGAGAATAAAGAACTTTTTAATAAAATTCGCCAGGAAATCATGGATGAGGATTTTTCATGGGATATCTCGGCCAAACGTTATGTGGACGTATACGATCGATTAGTGAATGAGGAATAGTGAACGGCGTTCAAAACCAAGTTAAAGCAGTCTTCCTGGACCGGGACGGAACCCTGAATGAGGAGATGGGGTACATAAACCATCAATCAAGGTTCAGGATATTTGAATTTGTACCAGAAGCGATAAAAAAAATTAATGATGCCGGATATCTGGCAATTGTTATTACCAATCAATCCGGTATCGCCCGCGGGTATTTTGATGAACAATTATTGCAACGTGTGCATGATAAACTACTGAATGAAGCTTCATTACGTGGCGGACGTATTGAAAAAATTTATTATTGTCCCCATCATCCTACGGAAGGGATAGGTCACTATAAGATGGATTGCTCCTGCCGAAAACCCAAAATTGGAATGCTAAAACTTGCAGAGAAAGAATTTCAAATAGATTTGAACGGATCAATTATGATCGGAGACCGTTACAAAGATATTGAATTTGCGCACCGGGCTGGCTTGAAGGCGATTATGGTATTATCAGGCTATGGCATCGGAGAATACACGTATCAAAGATTTAACTGGAAGGAGCAGCCGGATTTAATATGTGAAAACATAAATGAAGCAGCCGAGCGGTTACATGAAATTTAAGTTGTACCGCAATAATGAAATTGACATAATTTAGTTAAAAATGTATTTTCAACATCCTGTTTAAACAAAACGATAAAAGATTTATTATGAGCTATAAGAAACTGTTTTTATTGATATTCATGAGCACTGTAATTTGGAGTTGCCAGCAAAGCGATTCTATTAAGAATCCGGTAGACCTGGATTTAAATGATTTATACGGCAAATATGTGGATACAACGTTTGTCGCCACTCAGGACACATTCCTGGTGGACAATCGACTGGATACCGGTAATAGCCGAAAAATATTAGTTGGCGATTATCAAAACTTTCAAGCGGATTTCTTACTAAAATTTACCGCACTGCCGGACGCCGATGAACAAATTGATTCAGCCTATATTAATTTATATCCAGCCGGTATCTTTGGAAACAATCCGCAAAATGTTACGCTGAATGTTTATGAGGTGGATCAGGCGTGGGAAGAGGACGCCAATGCGCAGGATCGGTGGCACAGCTATTCTCCAACCACACTTGTCCAGTCTTTGGATATTTCGGTAAACGATTCGGATGCGGTGTCCATTCCATTGCAATTACCGGTACTAAATAAATGGATAGATTCGGAAGAAAATAATAATGGCCTGTTATTTCAGTTCGCGGCCGATGCAGGATTCATCTATGAATTCCATTCATCCGAAGGTGTAGATGCCGAAAAATGGCCGCGGCTAACCTATCGGATTACTGGCGATACGGTCGTTACTAAGGATAGCACTAATATAGCTGTTGACGCCAGCATTCTGGATTATAATGGACAGGGTTCTGCAAATATTTTTGATCAGGCATTGGCAAACCATCACTTGTTGTTATCATCCGGCATCGCTTCCAGATTATTTTTGCGTTTCGATCAAATCCATAGCCTACCATCCAATATCATTCTTGAAGAAGCCAACCTGGAAATTCCGGTGGTCGACAGAGATATCATTACCGATGTACCCGGCAATCCACTGGATAATGATAACCATGCTGAAAGCTTTTATATGAGGATTGTGGAAGAGACCAATGAAGATTTAACCCGGATAGAGTTGGATTCTTCATTTACATCCAGTTTAAACTACTCTATTGCTATGGGACAAATCGATGGCAAGATTACCCTTCCCAGTAAGACCTACAGAAAAAATTTTGCTGAATACTATTTACAGGCATTTCTGGATGGTCAACAAACAATTGATGGCTTCTATTTACATTATCAGTACGAGAATCAGGACATATCGGTTAAGCGATTAGCTGGAATGGATTCGGTTAAACTGAACATCAAATACTTTAAAATTAACAATACAAGATATTAAGGATCAGAAATGCGTTTTTTTAGCGGGATAATCTTATTTGTAATATTAGTGGCGACACAGGTAAAAGCGGGTGGCTCTATTTTTGAAGCTTCCAATACAGGGTTTGGCATCTATTCGCCCCGTTACTCCGCTGCCGGATTGGGAAGTTCGTATGAAGTGGCCTCCAATGATTCTTTAAAACTTAATTTTATGAATTATGCCCAATGGGCTGATATCCGGATCACTCGTTATGGGGTTAAAGGGAATTCACGTATTGCCATGAGCAGCAACCAAACCGGAGACAATTTTTTTAATAAATCTACCCAGTTTCAGGGGGCTTTTCTGGCTTTACCGCTTCTCAAGAAAAAATGGGCCCTGGGAGCAGCGGTTCAGCCAATTTATTCAGTGGATCAACATCTTGAAACAAACGTTCAGGGCCCCAATGAAGAATTGATTCAAAGTTTGTATGTACATGGCGGTTTAAGCAGAGTATTACTCAATACTTCATACAAAATCAGACCATCATTTTCGGTCGCGCTTGGTTATGAATATACTTTCGGATCAATATCCGACAATTACCGTTTGATTCCAACCGGGACAACGGTAGCAAATATTGCTTTTACTTATGATTATCGTTTTTATGGACATGGTGCTGTGTTGAGCAGCTTATATTCACCCAATAAAAATTGGAATTTTGGGCTTGTATTAAGACCACAGGTTACCCTTACGGGAAAAGGAGTGGCCGAGGAAATTACATCGCAGACCCTCATTAATGAGAGCGAAGTAAAAAAATATCGGATTCCTGCTCAGTATCAAATTGGAGCCCAGTATCATCTAAACAGGAGATGGAAAACAGGTTTGGATGTTTTATATCAGGATTGGCAAAATGGTTATTCCATCGACAACAAAAACCAGTCAGAGTTTGCAACGTCTTTCAGGGCCGGGATTGGTATGGAAAAATCCACAAGTCCCAAAACCTACACCGATATGTTGGATAAAATGTCATATCGTTTTGGGTTATTCATGGGCCAGCTGAATGTTGAAAGCAATGATAATACCATCAATGAATATGGTGTATCCCTCGGTTTTTCGGTGCCAATATTCCGCTTTCGATCCAGGATGGATTTTGCCACACAATTTGGGTTCAGAGGTGATTTAGCTAACAACAATTATGAGGAGAAATTCGCAGAATTGAATATAACAATACACGCCAGTGAATTGTGGTTTGTAAACATTGAGAATTAATCCTGTTTATATTGGAGGGAAAATGTAATGAGACGATCAACTATATCCGTATTTATCAGCATGTTTCTGTTTTCTATGCTGATGTATGTTAACACAGCTTACGCCCAGTTCGAAGAAGATATATTTGATGATTATGTGGAAGAAGTACAATGTGAGCCGGAAAGCTTGCAAACCGTTTATGACGTACGCTATGCCGGCGAATTAGATAAAGATATCCGGTTGGTCTATAATTTTGGTTATGAGTACTATAAAAATAAATCATACGACGAAGCATTACCGTATTTGTGGCAGGTGTACCTAAAAAATGAAGGAAAGTATGGCCGGGCTGCGATACGTAAACTGGTCAATATTTATTATACCAAACAACAGGTGGACAGTACTTTAATTGTCTGCTACCGCGGATTGCAACGTTATCCGGAAATGGCCACACTGCATCATTATGCCGGAATTTTGCAAGTCAAGCTCGGAAAGCCCACATGCGCTATTAACCATTATGAAAAACTGGTGAAATATGATTCGACCAATGTTTCCTATTTACAGAAACTGGCGGAACTTTATTTTCAAACCGATAATGAAAAGGCCATTGATATTCAGCAAAAAGTGGTTGATTTAAAAGAAAATGACGCCGAAGCCTCCAGTATTTTAGCTACGATGAAGGATAAATTTTTAGGTTCAGGTGCCGGTTTAAAAGATTATGAAGAATCCTGGAAAAGAGATAAACAAAACTGGGATGCGGCCTATAGCTTTGCCAAAGCAGCCGTACAAAATGGTCAATATAAGAAGGCTTTAGAGCCGCTGGACATGCTTGTTCAGAACAATCCTTCAGTAAAAACATACGAATTAAGGGCTACAACGCATGAGAATTTAAATCAGAATTCGAATGCCATTAACGATTTAAAACAAGTGGTCAATATGGAGCCTGACAATGCCAAGGCCATGCTGGATATAGCTAATAATTATAAATTGATAAGCAATTTTTCGAATGCCCGATATTGGGTGAACAAAGCTTTGAGGGCCAAACCGGGATATGGAGCCGCTTATATCATGATGGGCGAAATTTATGAAGCATCCGTATCCTACTGTCAGGATCAGGTTGAAGGACATAAATTTCAGCACAAACTGGTGTATGAGCTGGCTTATAAGGAATATGAAAAAGCTAAAAACGATCCATCCTACCGATCTAAGGCCAGTCAGAGGCAAACATACGTAAAACCTTTAATGCCGACACAGGAAGACCGGTTTATGCATCAGGGTGAAAACATCACTCTGGATTGTTACAGTTGGATTAAATAATGAGAGCGATATGACATTAGCCCTGGGTTCCGATCACGCCGGATACTTATTAAAGGAAAAGATCAAGGAACACCTCAATAATAAAAAAATTAGCTATAAGGACTATGGTACATTCAAAATGGATTCCTGCGATTATCCGGAATTCGGTTACAAAGTAAGCCAGGCAGTGGTGAATAATGAAACCGACCTGGGTATTCTGATCTGTGGCACCGGTATCGGCATGTGTATAACGGCCAACAAAATTAAGGGCATACGTGCAGCCCAGGCCTGGGATGAACAAACCGCCCAATTAAGTCGGTTACACAACAACGCCAACATCTTGTGTCTTGGCGGACGTATTTTGGAAGAGGATCAAGCCCTTAAAATTGTTGATGTGTGGTTAAACACTTCATTTGAAGGCGGCCGACACGAATCACGCATCAATCTTATTGCAAAATTGACGGGCTTATAAAACAGGAGGCGTCTATGTTAGACCAATTGAATCAGTCAGACCGTGAAATTTTTGATGCCATAAAAAAAGAGATGGATCGTCAAAATGACACACTGGAATTAATCGCCTCCGAAAACTTTGTTTCTCAGCCCGTCCTTGAAGCTGCCGGGTCGGTAATGACCAACAAATATGCGGAGGGATATCCTGCCAAACGTTACTACGGCGGCTGTGAGTTTGTGGATATCGCTGAAAATTTGGCAAGAGATCGAGCAAAAGAACTGTTTAATTGTGAATATGTCAATGTGCAGCCGCATTCCGGGTCACAGGCTAACATGGCGGTGTACTTTACTTATCTTAATCATGGCGATACTATCCTGGGGATGGATCTGGCCCATGGCGGGCACCTAACACATGGTTCCAAAGTAAACTTTTCCGGTAAAATGTTTAATTTTGTTTCCTACGGGGTGGATAAGGATACCGGATATATTGATATGGATCAGGTGGCTACCAAGGTAAAGGAGCACCGCCCTAAAATGATTGTAATTGGTGCCAGTGCTTACTCTCGTCATTATGATTTTGCCAGGTTCAGAGAAATTGCTAATGAGATTGATGCCATTTTGTTTGCTGATGTTGCCCATCCTGCCGGACTGATCGCCGCCGGATTACACCCCAGCCCCATTCCTCATTGTGACATTGTGACATCCACAACGCATAAAACCCTTAGAGGGCCAAGGGGTGGTATGATTATGATGGGTAAAGATACGGAAAATACAATGGGTATCGTGGCTGCAAAATCCGGACGCGTTAAGAAGATGTCTGAAATGGTTGATAGTAATGTTATGCCCGGTATACAGGGTGGACCGTTAATGCATATCATTGCAGCTAAAGCAGTTGCCTTTAAAGAAGCGTTACAGCCTGATTTTAAATCCTATGCTGCACAAGTTATAAAAAACGCCCAAACCTTGGCGAACAACCTCAAGGATAAAGGTTACGCTATCGTTTCCGGTGGTACGGATAATCATGTGTTTCTGGTCGATTTGACCGACAAAGGTATAACAGGGAAAGTTGCCGAAAACGCCTTGCACGATGCCGGCATTACAGTCAATAAAAATATGGTGCCGTTCGACACGCGAAGCCCTTTTGTAACCAGCGGTATACGTCTGGGAACGGCGGCTCTCACGACCAAAGGCATGAAAGAGAGGGAGATGAGCATCATCGCCGGTTTGATCGACCGGGTACTTTCCAATGCCGAAGATGATAAAGTTAAACAGGATATCCGGAACGAAATTTTAGGCCTGAATACGGAATTTCAAATGTATACCATTAAATGATTTCATCAAACATCAAACCGGATTATTCTGAGATGTCTATATGAAACGCACGCCTCTGGAAGAAATCGAGATGCCTTTTCTGGACCATCTTGAAGAATTAAGATGGCGCATTATCCGTTCGCTCATATCGGTTTTTGTATTAACCGTTTTGGTGTTTATTGTATCCGATTATCTTTTGGAGCTGTTCCTTTATTCCACTGAAAATCTACGCTACGATATTAACCTGCAGGCCTTGAAAGTCCAGACCATTTTTATAATCAAACTGGAGATTGCGTTAATCTTTGGTATCGTGCTCAGTTTACCTTATATCTTCTATCAAATTTGGGCCTTTATTGCTCCCGGATTATTGCACAATGAACGAAAATATGTGCTGCCAGTCATCTTTTTCGCTACCTTAAGTTTTTTAGCGGGCAGTTCATTCGCTTATTTTATAATTGTGCCCTTTGCCCTTGAATTTTTTCTGAGTTTATCGCCTCCTTCTGTGACCAACCAAATCGCCATTGATTTTTTCTTTGGATTTGTGGTCCGAATTGTGATTGTATTTGGTATTGTTTTTGAGTTGCCTGTGGTGAGCTTGCTGTTGACTAAGATAGGTATTCTTACTCCACAAATGCTCAAAAAATATCGCCGATATGCTATTATAACAATATTCATCGGTGCGGCTATTTTAACTCCCCCGGATCCCACAACTCAGGTAATGTTGGGCATTCCCCTAATCATTTTATATGAAGTAACTATATGGATCAGTTACGTTTTGTATCGTAAGAAACAAGCCTGAATGTCCCCTTCTTAATATTTGATAAAATATGTTCAAATATTTACATTACTGCGTTTTAATTGTTATAAAATAAATATTTATTGAGTTAATAATGGATCATTCGCTCGCGGAAATCAAGAAACCGTTTGCTCAGGAATGGGAAGCCTATCAAAAAACATTTAAGACAATAATGTCATCCGACATTAAATTGGTTGATACGGTTGTCAAATATATTGTTCGGTACAAAGGTAAAGGGTTGCGCCCTCTGCTGGCTCTGATGTCTGGCAAATTAGTCGGCAAAATCAATGAAAACACATACATTGTTGCATCCATTCTGGAAATGCTGCACACGGCGACGCTCATCCATGATGACGTGGTGGATGAAGCCCACATTCGCCGGGGTTTTCCGTCCATCAACGCTGTGTGGAAAAATAAAATATCCGTTCTAATGGGTGATTATCTCCTATCCAAATGCCTGATTGGCGCCACAAAAACCAATAAATTGAGTATTATGCAAATATTGGCAGATGCCTCAAAACGGTTGAGCAAAGGGGAATTAAAACAAATTGAAGAGGCCCGCAAATTAAAGATTACCGAGAAGAGTTATTTTGATATAATTTCGAACAAAACAGCGGCCCTGATTGGAGCTGCCGCTGAGTTAGGGGCCATTACAACAAGCGATAATGAACAGGATCATAAAAATCTGAGAATGTTCGGAGAAAATCTGGGGATTGCATTTCAAATTAAAGATGACTTGCTGGATTACTACGGACAAAAGGCTATCATAGGGAAGCCGGTCGGCAAGGATATCAAAGATAAAAAAATTACATTACCTATGATACACGCCTTTAAAAATGCCAGTGACAGAGAAATTCGTAAAATTAAACGGCTTATCAAGCGTGGTGCCAATTCTAAAGAGATCAAATATATAATTGATTTTGTTGAACAAAACGATGGCATCCAATATGCCAACCAAAAAAAGATTGAATATGCGGATAAAGCCCGAGGGGCACTGGAAAGCTATTCAATGAATGAGGCCAAACAAGCCATATTTCAATTTGTGGATTATACGGTGGAGCGTAAACAATAATGGTGGATAATCATGCCATCAAAATATTATTTGTGCGGCTTTCCTCCATTGGAGACATCCTGTTAACAACACCTTTGATTCGGCAAACCAGGATTTCTTTTCCGGCAGCAACCATAGATTATATTACTAAGCCTCAGTTCTACGAGCTCATAAAATTCAATCCGCATTTAAATACTATTCATAACATCAACCCGCATGGAACGCCAAAAGAACTTTCCCGGCAATCCAGGGCCTTAAAACAAAATGAATATGATTTTGTGTTTGATTTGCATAATAATTTCCGCAGCCGTTTACTTACCTTCCACTTGAAGGGCAGCAAAATTGGCCGTATGAAGAAAAATAAAATCAAGCGGGCCTTATTAGTCTATACAAAAATCAACCTTTTCCACAACATTCTGTCTATTCCGGATAAATACAGTAAGGTAGCGGCAATGGCGGGTATACAGGATGATGGACTGGGCTTGGAAATTTTCTGGAAGGATTATATTGAAAATCAGGTACACAAAAAACTGTCCCGTTTAGCCATAAAACAAAATTTTGTTGCCATGGCTCCCGGCGCCGGTTTTTATACAAAACGCTGGCCGATAGATTACTTTAAAAAATTAATAAGGGCAATGCTGCACAATAATCCCAAAAAGCAAATTTTAATTCTGGGGGGGCCTGACGAGGCGTCCCAGTTTAAAACGTTGCAGGTTAAAGGCCAGGTGTTCAATTTAGCCGGTTCCTTATCGCTGTTGGAATCCGCCATAGTCGTGAGCCAGGCCGAACTATTGATTTCCAATGATTCCGGGATAATGCACATGGCTACCGCGGTGAATACGCCTGTTTTAGCCATATTCGGATCCACGGTTCGGGAGCTGGGATTTTATCCCTACCGCGGTCAGCACAAAGTACTGGAAAATGGGAATTTATCTTGCCGTCCATGCTCCCATATCGGGCGGAAGCAATGTCCATTAAGACATTTTAAATGTATGAAGGAAATTTACCCGGAAAAGGTAATGCAGGAAATGTCAAATCTTTATCAAGTGCATTAGACAAGTGATGATTTTCATAAGAGTGGTTTATTCAATAGTCATATTCCCAATATTGTTTGTACTGGCCCATATTGTGGCTTTGTTTAATTTAAAAATACGCCGGGCTTTGGCTGGACGTTACCGGAGCTAAAATGAGGTTAAACGGTGGGAGCGGTCCCGTGGACAACATGCTC
>WJIP01000011.1 GCA_014730185.1 Caldithrix sp.
CATATGAATATGCTGAGCCGGGCCAAGACAGATTCTAACTGGGCGTTCTTGGTCGGTGAAAAAGAGCGAATTAAAACCCTGGCCGATGCCATCGGATTTAAATATTATTATGTGGAAGAACGTGAGGAATATGCCCATCCGGCGGTAATCACTTTGTTAACCGATAGAGGCAAAATATCCCGCTATCTGTACGGCATTAAGTTTAATCCGCGGGATTTTAAGCTGGGAATCCTTGAAGCTTCCGAAGGGAAGGTGGGATCCAGTTTGGATAAAGTTTTGCTGTACTGCTATCATTACGATCCAGATTCTGAAGGCTATGTGGTATTTGCATCCAATGTTATGAAGCTGGGTGGAGTCGTAACCCTGGTGCTTCTGGGAATATTACTGGGTGGTTTATGGTTGAAGGACGCAGCCCGTAAGCGAAACATATCCTGAGCTCAGCATAAAAAAGATTTATAATACACAGGAAAGAGGTTGAAAACTAAATGGATAAAGGAGAATCCTTTTTTTTACCTGCACCGTCATCGACCGTGGCCGGTGAGGTTGATGCTCTGTTTAATTTTATTCTGATTGCTTCCACCGTTTTATTTTTCATCGTGGTTTTCGGATCCATTTTTTTTGCCATTCGATACCGGCGGCGCAACGGAAAGAGGCAATACACATCGGAAAAAGCACATAATACGAAATTGGAAATTATTTGGACAATTATTCCTACCATATTGGTGGTGATCGTGTTTTTCTGGGGCTTTAGTACCTATTTAAAAATGCATGTGGTTCCCAAAGACGCCCTGCAAATTAAAGCCACCGGCCAAAAATGGTTCTGGCAGTTCGAATACAAGGACGGCGCTTCCAGCACCAATGAATTGGTCGTACCCGTGGGTAAACCTGTAGAGATCACCCTCTCATCCACGGATGTTATCCATAGCTTTTATGTTCCCAATTTCAGAATCAAAATGGATGCCCTGCCCAATCGCTATACCAAAACCTGGTTTGAGGCTACTCAGGAAGGCACATTTGATTTATTTTGTGCCGAATATTGCGGCACGGGCCATTCTAAAATGATTGGAACGGTTAAGGTCGTCTCCGAACGAGAATATGATGAGTGGCTGGAGAACAATGCCATAAGCGGGGAAGGATTAAGCCTGGTTGAACTGGGAGAAAAATTATACACATCCAAGGCCTGTAACACATGCCATAGCATTGATGGTACACCGAATACCGGGCCTACCTTTCAGGGCATATTCGGTAGACAGGAAAAATTACAGGATGGCACTGATATTACGGCCGATGAAAACTATATCAGGGAATCCATTTTAAATCCACAGGCAAAAATTGTGTCGGGTTATCAACCCGTGATGCCCACTTATCAAAATATTCTAAAGGACCGTGAAGTGGATGCTTTGGTGGAATATCTCAAAACTTTGAGTAATTAAACAGGTACATAAATATGGCAAAAGATCAATTAAATGCACAAAAAAATTATCTAAATGAACAAAAGGGCATCAAATCCTGGCTGTTCACACTGGATCATAAACGCATTGGTATAATGTATTTATTCGCCATTATGTTTTTCTTCTTCATCGGCGGAGTAATGGCATTATTTATTCGCCTGGAACTGATACGTCCGGAAGAAATTGTCGTAGGAGCGGATACTTACAACCAGTTGTTTACCTTACATGGTGCGATTATGATTTTTCTCTTTATCGTACCGGGCATTCCGGCTATCATGGGTAATTTCTTTCTCCCTCTGATGATCGGCGCCAAAGATGTTGCGTTTCCCCGATTAAACTTAGCCAGCTGGTACGTTTACATTTTGGGAAGTGTTTTCGCCATATATTCGATTATGAATGGCTCTGTGGATACAGGATGGACGTTTTATACGCCCTACAGCTCAGACACGGGCGGCGCCGTAATCTCTATGACGCTGGGTATTTTTATCCTCGGATTTTCATCCATTTTTACCGGTATCAATTTTATCGTAACCATTCATAAGTTGCGGGCCCCCGGCATGACCTGGTTTAAGCTACCTCTGTTTGCCTGGGGAACCTATGCCACAGCCATTATTCAGGTGTTAGCTACACCGGTATTGGGCATTACTCTGTTACTCTTAATTTTTGAACGTGTCATGGGTATCGGCATTTTTGATCCGGCTATGGGTGGGGATCCGGTTTTGTATCAACACTTTTTCTGGTTTTACTCCCATCCGGCCGTATACATTATGATTTTGCCGGCTATGGGTATCATCAGTGAAGTCATATCCGTGTTTTCCAATAAAAAAATCTTCGGGTATAAGCCTATTGCGTTTTCCAGCCTCGGAATTGCCCTGGTCAGTTTTTTGGTATGGGGACATCACATGTTTACCAGCGGGCAATCGGAATTGGCGGCCATGATTTTTTCATTCCTCACGTTTTTGGTCGGCATACCTTCAGGAATCAAAATGTTCAACTGGATGGCGACCATATATAAAGGTTCAGTATCATTCGATACACCAATGCTTTATGCCCTGTCATTTCTATTCTTATTTGGCATTGGTGGTTTTACCGGCATTATGCTTGGTGCGTTGTCCGTTGATGTCCACCTGCACGATACGTATTTCGTCGTTGCTCATTTTCATTATGTAATGATGGGTGGAACCGTTATGGGATTTCTGGCGGGTCTGCATTACTGGTGGCCTAAAATGTGGGGACGGATGTACAGTGAATATTGGGCTAAGTTAACCGTAGCCGTTATTTTCATTGGTTTTAATATGACTTTCTTTACTCAGTTTATTATGGGTACGAAAGGCATGCCCAGACGCTATCATAGTTATGTGGATCAATTTCAACCCTTACATGCATTTTCATCGGTGGGATCGTTTATAATCGGCATGGGCTTTTTTATTATGGCGGCCTATCTTCTTCATGCCATGTTTCGTGGTAAACCGGTCGGTAAAAATCCATGGGGTGCGTTGACGCTGGAGTGGATTACATCTTCACCCCCTCACCATCATAATTTTGAGCGT
Source organism: Caldithrix sp. (assembly GCA_014730185.1). Classification (GTDB taxonomy): domain Bacteria; phylum Calditrichota; class Calditrichia; order Calditrichales; family Calditrichaceae; genus WJIP01. The sequence goes on from WJIP01000011.1 coordinate 3,002, forward strand.
ACGCCATTGGTTACCGATGGTCCCTATGATTATGATCGGATTATGGTCGAAAACGATAAGTGGATTTATAAAGATCAGCCCGTGGAGAAACCCGATGAATCTCAGGAAAAAGTTGAACATTAAACGAAATCAGGAGCAACGATAACTTCATGGAGCATACAGGGGATCATCCCAAGTTTTTAGCACATCACTTTAGCGAGGCCAGTCAGCAGCAGGAATCGGCTAAGCTGGGCATGTGGATCTTTTTGGTTACTGAAGTTCTGTTATTCAGTGGTTTGTTTGTTTTTTATGCCATTTTCAGGGCCTGGCATCCGGATATGTTCATCAATGCTCACGTACATCTGAACGTTTATTTGGGAACGCTGAATACCTTTGTACTGATAACCAGCTCCTTGACGGTAGCGTTGGCCATCCGCGGACTGCAATTGAAAAAAAACAAACAAGCCATCTGGTTGTTGATCATGACTCTGATTTTTGCGGCTATATTTCTGGTTGTTAAATACTTCGAATACAGTCATAAATTTCATCTCGGTCAGTTGCCGGGGAAATTTTATTCTTTTGATGGGATTGTCGGTACCAATCCGCATGTTTTTTTTAGTGTGTATTTCCTGTTAACCGGTTTACACGGCGTGCATGTGATTGCGGGGATGATCGTTATCGGTTATGTGTTATTGCGAACCATAAAAGGTCACTTTAGTGCGGAATATTACACACCTGTGGAAAATGCCGGTCTGTACTGGCATCTAGTTGACCTGGTTTGGATATTTTTGTTTCCCTTATTGTACTTAATCGGATAACAAAGGATGCAGAATAATATGGAAAATCATCATCATATAACCCCGTTAAAAACTTACCTCGGTGTGGCTGTTGGTTTATTTATTTTAACGGTCGTTACGGTGGCCGTTTCCTTTTTGGATTTTGGACCGTTCAATCTGGTGGTCGCCTTGCTTATTGCCGCAATCAAGGGAAGTCTGGTGGCTTTGTTTTTTATGCACCTGCTTTATGATAATAAACTATTCGGAGCCATTTTTTCCATTTCCATAGCCTTTGTTGCCATTTTTATCATTTTAACCATGTTCGATACCATGGGCCGTGACATGGTTGTTGAGGGTAAGTCCAAACCGATTAATGAAAAGGCCGTCATCTACAGCAAGCAGGACTCCAGCGCTGCTGCTGATACAACCCAGAGCAACCATTAGCGGTTGATGAATAAAAGGACTAAGTGTTAAATAAAATGTTCTGCTGTTTCGCCTATCTTAGGCCAGGCTTTCGCGTATTTTTTCCATCAACCATTCTACTTGGTGATCTGAGGATGTAAAAAAATTATTCCCTCAAATTTCCAGAGAAATTTTTAGAAAGTAATGTTCCTTATAGATGTATTTTACGGTTGTATGGAAATGATCTAAAAATCGAAAAGACAATCCGATATTGGGCATCAAAGCAAGATGGAAACTTGACCTATTGTCCTCTTGCAGAGGGCTGTTTACTTTTTCACGCTCGGTTACGACCCACACACCATTAACACTTCTTTGCTCTGAATAAATATAGAAATAGGATACGCGCTGTTGATAATTCAGGTGCCTCAGGCCTATATTAAAATCGAGAGAGTTATTGAATTGATATATTGGAAAATGGGTTTCTACAAGATAGTAATTTATTCGTTTTAACTTCATTTAGTTCACACCAAAAATTGCACGTTCCCCGATATATAGATCTTAGTTGGTATGACTTACTCCATCCCAGTGATCGTTGGAGTATCTTTTTCTTAATTGTATTACAGCATTAATCAAATTGCCGAAAGTAATGTAATTAAAAATCGACTAAGAAGCTGGTGTTAATGACGACCTGGTTAGGTATCAGATATTCAAACTTGAAATTTATATTACGCGCTGGCGCATAGTTAACACCGAGAACCGGATAAAAGAGATGTTTGGTCTTATTATACTCGATGGTTTCGTTGTCAAAAAACTCTTCAGGAATTTCGCCTCCGTAGGGATTATTGATTTGACCGGCTTTTATAAAATCATATTCGAAGGAAATGTTTTGTTGTTGATAATGGAAACCGGCCTCCACCGAAAAATGCCGGTCGAAATAGATGAAAGGTACGCTGATCTGATACATGAACCTCTCACCTTCTAAATTCCTGTAGTCCGTAATATAGTAGCTACCATTGAAAGAAAATCCTTCAACGGCTTTAAAGCCATCAAAAAAGACATGCCTTTTAAGGTTATTGGATAAAGACTGAGCTACTGCGTAACCGAATTGCACATTTATAGAAGAGAACGGGGTCAAAAGAGGTTTTAATTTAATTCTAACGCCTCCGCTCAAAAAAAGAGCATTCTGGGCCTGAACTTCATAATTATATTGAAAACTTTGATTGAACGGATCGGTAAATTGAAACTGTTCTTTGAAATCAACAGGAAGTACACTGTAAGAAACTTGTGCAATGATGCCATAGTAATTTTGATAATCCTTTTTAACCAGCTTTTCATAAATTTCATAAAAGGCATAATCGGTAAGATACGGATAATCATCCAGATAGGAATGTTTAAACAGATAGGTAAATTTTGAGGCGGAACGCAACAGTTGTTGTTTGTCCTCAGAGGATAACGTATGTATATCTTTAATTTGTTGATTAAACGTATTGACCTTTTCCTGAACCAATGCATTACATAGTTTTTCGTAGTTTTTATCCGCATTATAGGTTAAGCCCGGTTCGTCTTTAAACAAAATATACCGGAAAAAATCCTGCTTGTTGGTATTGATGGAAGCCGGCTGTGGGGCATACACTTCATTTATTTTTGCTGAGGTATAAGGCTTGATATAGCTGGCCACCCGATCCGCTTCAATTTTGAGGGTGATATTTTCCCGGGCCAATGCTATATTGGTTTTGGCCCACTCTATACGACCTTTTTGGGCCTTAGCAAGATAATATTGTAAATGATTGGTAAAATTGGAATCCGGATTGGCAATCTCTTTATCAAACTTAAAATGTATCTGTGTCAGATAATAGTAGATAAGACTGGGATCCAGTTCGGCATATTTTTTTAGAAGGGCATTAACGCCACCAGTGTATCGGGGATATTTCTTAATGTCTTCCGGAATATGATTTTTGTAAAGTTCAAAGTAGGATTGTGGTAATGCCATTTGAGCGAATAGAAATGTCAGCAGAATGGAAATGATAGTTCTGAGGTGCATAATGAGTTTCCTTTCTTAATGATCATAACTTAAAGGTAAAATAATTTAATATAAATCAGGATTGGCCAACTGAACCCGGCAAAAGGATTCATCATAAGCGACAGATACAGAAGTGGCCAATCTCAGACGACATCGGGGTACCAAGTTGTTTGTTAAATACTGGATAAATTTTTGTTTTAAGTAACCAGGATATTTAAATAATTCTGATACAATAGAAGCATAATTATTATAAAAAAAAAGTCGGATTTGACTTTAATTTAGGCTATTTTAAGCAAACCCTGCAAGCCACCAATCCTAATAGGTTGCCTTTTTTTAGACGATGAGTAATCAGACATCAGGACCCGAAACATTGCTTTGCTATTTTAATCACAAAGTCTTATATTCTACATTGATATGAGATTTTACAAAACGTCAGAATACGCTATTCGCGCGCTGGTTTTTTTAGCCAACAATGATGACCGGCTCTATTCCGTACGCGAATTACACAAAACGCTGAATATTCCTTATAAATATTTAAGCCGTTTGATGTACAAACTTAATCATAGTGGTCTGGTTACGGTCAAACAGGGAAAGTTTGGTGGTTATCGATTGGGCAAGGATAAAGCAAGCATTACCCTGGCCGATATCATTGAAGCGGTTGAGGGGCTGGAAAACTATGAACGATGTATTCTGGGATTTGAGCAATGTTCCGATGATAATCCCTGTGCTTTGCATTATTTTTGGTTAAAACACCGGGAAACCATAAAGAATGAATTACTGAGTTTAACACTGGCGGATTTAAGTAAAGATCCGGATATTCGTATGTAGTTTTTTTTAAACAAATATACTATATTCAAGTAGGATTAAAACCAGGAGATTAATATATGTTTATTCGTCTTTTGCCGGTAATATTGTCGGCATTACTCATCGCAGCGCATCTGATGCGTTATTATGGTCTTGAAATCGCGTTGATTCCAATTGTTTTGCTGATAACTCTCTTCATCCGACATCCATTGATTCGTCGCGGCTGGCAGATATTGATGCTGATATCCACAATCATCTGGATCGATACAACGGTTGAATTGATTCATTTCAGATTGGTTGCCCAGCAACCCTATTTGCGTTTAGCTGTTATCATGATCGCGGTAATTCTCTTTACCATTTTTTCAGGCGTCATGCTGGAAAATAAGCGAATTCAAACATTTTATGCTCGACAGACAGATTAACCGGTTCACTGCAATTCTATACAAAAACGTATTTTGGTCGGCGTCTCGAAAAAATGCCGGGTAAGTTTGAGAATTATACATTATCTGCTGAATTAATTATTGATCATTGACCGGGTGCATCTTTCGTTCGCCAAGAAACGATATGACGATATACCGACCGGCGGGATATAATAGGGCAGATAGTAAAACCGTCACCGGTAAATAATAGAGTGCGGCCGGATAATCACTGCTTTCGATGGTGCAAGCCGGATTGCCGGTCACAAATTTTACAAGGGGAAAGAGGTTGACTGCAAGGAGAGCATAAAAACCGCCAAGCAGCATATTACCAAACACATGATCATTTAAGCGTGGGTCAAGGACTCTGCGTATGATAATAAAAGCCACGATCTGGGAAAAAATAGCAAAAGTGGGATTGGCCGTGAGGTTATACGTCAGATCATAGCCGGATAAAATGATACCCGTCAATTTGATCAAGACGGCTATCAGACCGGCAATCAGTAATATACCCCGGTGGATGATGGTTTCGGCAGCTGCGCTGAGAATACCTGCTGCTATTCCTGCCAGTAGGGCACCGTTTAAACCGATAGGCAGATGATGGCGTAGTACTACCACATTCATCCATTCGATCAACCCCCAAAGAACGCAGATCGTCCAAAATGTTTTTTTATGAATGATCATTACTTATCCCATCTTATTTTATGCTGTTTATATGTATCTCAAATGAAGCTGGTAGATATTCAATCAGTTACTCTTTTCTGAAGGCCGGCTTAAGTCTGCTGTCAAAATATGGTAAAGTATAATTTTAATAAGCATGGTCCAACGGTTTACTCCACGGTAAACAGAGGTAGAACGCCAACTTCCGGAAACAATGCGTTTTAGAAGGGGGAAAACAGCCATAATACTATAAATTTCACCGGCATATCGTGTTTGTTTTTTTCCCAGGTAGCGGTGCAGCTTTTTCATTAAAAACGGTCCGATAATAAAATACCAAATCGTCATGATGGTTACAGATCGAATAATCATTATAACAGCGGCCGTACCGCTGCTCTTTTCAAAAACGGGGAAAATGTAGGAAAGTATAAAAATGCCCAAAGCCATGGTGAATAGTAATGAAAGGGTGAGACGCTTTTGAAATCGAGCCCGTTTTCGTTTTTGGGGAAACCGTTGCCTTCCATTTTTGTCGGTCAGCACATACCGTTCCGGATGGGTTTGTAAATCCATTTGCATACTATTGGTCAAAATAGGAGCAAATATCCCAGCTATCATTCCGGTAAGCACATGGGTACAGATATAAACAGAAATGAGAATCAAACTGATATCCAGGCTACCGGCAACAGTGTTTATAACCGGCATTTGTTTCAACACGTATTCACCGAATAAATCAATGGATTCCCACAAATTCATGCCAAACACGATCGTCAGAACCAAAAGCTTTTGCAGGGCCGATTGCAATAAACTGACGGTACCGAGTATAAAAGCAGCAATGCGCTGGCTGGGAATGAATCCGAACAGGAAAGCGCCAAGCAATCCCTGAAAGGCTACGGCCATATGTGCATTAACGGGTGTATGAGGACTTACCAAAGCCTTGATAATCATAACCATAACGGTAGCCTTAATGATTGCCTCCCGGCTTCGGGTAAAGGAGGCGATTAACGTAATAAAGATAACAGCACTGGCACCAATAAACAGACCTGTAAAGGGTACGCGGAAAGCATGTAAAACCCCACCGAGAGCTGCTTCACTCAGCGCCCATAGGGCCGTAATACGTTGTTCGGCTTTCAAGTCAAAGGATTGCTCCTGTGCGTTAGGTGTTTTAATTGCGGTGTTTTCCTGCAATGGATTCTCCCAATTTAAAAACATTCATTTGAGACAATAAGTATGGATGGTCTACCACATATTGAAACGAATACCGCCTGCAATTTCCCGGCCGGGCATTGGTACGGAATATTCACTCTCATAGTTTTCATCGAGAGCGTTATTTAATCGTACAAACCAGTTCAGATTAGGAGATATGCGGTAATTTAACTTGAAATTAAGCAGAGTATAATTGTCGAGTTTTTGCCATTGTAATGTGCCTGGATTTTGATAATACTGATTACCGATGTATTGACCTTCCAAATGGGCGGTTAACCGATTATGGATCGGTTGCACCCAGGTGGTATTTATCATTTGTTCCGGTCGATAAGCTAAATAATCACTATCCCGCATGTCAGATCGATTGCGGGCATCCATCCAGGTATAATTAAAGAGCACCTGGGCATTAGTAATTACAAATTTAGAGTCCAACTCAAAACCACTTATACGGGCTTTACCGATGTTTTTCAATTGGTTGGTTTCATCTCCGACCTCCCGGATCTCAATCAAATCTTGCATCTGATTATAAAATCCGGCCAACTGCAGGTATCCATCACTCCATTGCAATCGCATACCGGCTTCATTATTTAAGGCCTGCTCTTCTTGTAGTTTGTTATTGGGAATGGTGCGTCCCAAACGTTCGGAGTACAATTCTTTGAGTGTGGGAAAACGACTCTTTTTACCGGAAGACAGATGAAATGTCCAGGATGCGTTAGGGGTGAATTGCAGAGCTGCCTGTGTATTCCAGAGAGAAATAGGATCACGCAGGTCAATTCCGGCCGCGGTTGTGGGTTGAAGATGGTTAACATCCATACCAATCACCGCAGAAATTTTCGATGTAATGCGGAAATCCTGTTCCACTCCTATGGTCCATGTGTTCATGGCGTAACGATCAAAACCAAAATCCCTGAATTCTTCACGGTGCACATCCTGCTTAAAAGATAGCACACCATTGGTACTGCCTGTTTTAAAAATATCAAGGGATGGATACAATATGCCACCGATGGAGTGATCATCATAAGATGACTGCCAAGCATAACGCTGAGTCTGTGTGGTATAGGTGGCATCATCGTATGATTTTAGCAAGTTGTAATAAGAGTCATAATAGAACACGGAACGCAGCATAAAACGTTCATGAAAGACGTTTCGACTGTTGAGGCTGACTACATTTTTACGCCATTCCGGAAATCGCCAGTATCGCGGTCTTTCCGTTTTACTGTCCACGGGGATATGATATTCGTTATCGACATGGTGATAGTTTATACCGATGACGTGGTGTGGATTAAAGCGATACCGCAGATTAAATCCGAAATTCTTTTTATCGTAAGCACTATTATCCCGCCTGTCGCCGTCCTCGTGCACAGTAGGTTTGAATGAATCCGATAATTTAAAATCATCCGCTTTATCCCAATGCAGATTTATTTCATAATCCAGATTATCCCATTGATTATGATAGTTAACAGAGCTGAAGTAACGTCCATGATCCGAACCCTCCAGTTTGATATTGAAGGCCGGACGATCGGCAAACGATTCCGTTATTATATTAATTGAGCCACCAAGAGTATTGGTACCGTATAAGGCTGAGCCGGTCCCTTTTGTGATTCTGATTTTGTCAATGTTATTGTTGACCAATTGAGCCAGGTCGATACGTCCGTTATACGGCACCGAAATGGGTATGCCATCGAGGAATACGCTGATTTGACGCTGGTCAAATCCACGAATTTTTACCATTGATTCTCCCTTACTGATGCGGGAAACTTGTAAACCGGGCACATAATGCATGGCAGATGCCGGGTCTCTGGCATCCAGATGTGCGATTTGATCAGCATTTATTTGATGCATGGTGGCATTGCCAACAACCGGCAGCCGATCCTCCAATACAACAATTTCATTGAGCCAATATGTGGGCAAAGAATCGCTGGCATTCATTTGATTTTCAGTAATTGCTGGCCGGGGAATAATCAGAAAAACCAGAGCGATTGGAATCCAATTTAGGCTTAGTTTCATGTTTAACTCCTCTTAATAAATACAGAAATATTCAAATTTGCTGTTAGGCAAGCCAAACCGACAGTGGGAAAAGGGTAAAAAAAACCTCCGTGCTTGGCAGGAGGTATTAAAATGAAGAAATATAATTTTGATGGTTATTTTTCTTCGCAACTCCTTAGCCAATTCAATACCGTCAGAGCGGCATATCGGGCCAGGTATTGGATTACTCCCATACCCTTAACCGCTTGAATCAACCCCATGGGCTGAAACAAGTTCAGAGTTAATTATTTTCATAACTTACTTAAAGTCGGGATAACCCTCCTTACATGAACATATTTTTGTGTTTGGTAGCAATATAACATTTAAATCCATCAAAATAAACTGTAAACCGATTACGGGTTGAATTTATCCGGATTAAGTTTGCTGCAACATGAACATACCGGAGCATAAATGCTCCGGTATGCAAGTATATTATTTTTTATAATAGGCTTTGCCGGGTAATTCATATTCAATAACCTGTTTACGCATTTGCTCCAGATCGTATTCATGATGTTTTTTATAGTGGTTCCAGGTGGAATCCGCCTCGTACTTTAAACCAAGGTGATGGTCTTTATTTTCATATCGATCCAGCCAGTACTCCCATTGTTCCTCTGAGAGCAATTTGTTCTCATAGGCCGTTTTAACATTACTGTATACCCGGTCCCAGTAATCGGGATAATTGTACACAAAAGGGGTGGTATTTTCTTTAACGTTAATACCCCAGGCATTACCGGGAATATCGTACAGGGCATAATTAGCAAATTTTGATGGATGGTTGCTGTCTACCCATCGTTGAGCTTCCCGATCCCCGTGCTCGGCGGCCCAGGTGATCATTTTAGCCATATCAGCCTGAACTTCCCAAATGCCATGCCATTGGGTATAATCGGCACCCATCATTTCTGCGCCATGACGGAAACGGCGCCCTTCATGATGCCAGGCATGATACATGATATGTTCGGGTTCTTCATCCCATCCGTTCAAAACCGGATCGGAATAAAATTTACCATCGGCTTCCAGGCGGTCAATGGTACCGTTATTGGTTAATTTTTTAGACCAGCGTACAAATTCCCGGCGAATTTCATTGTATTGCAAATTAACCAAATCGGCAGTTAACAGATATGTCTCATAAAAATCAGGGGAATGGCAGCTCTTACAAATTGCCTCCATCCGTTGGCGACGATCTTGCCAACCGCCTAGAATATCATCCCTCCAAACCGTGCGGAAACTCCATGTCATCTGAGATTCCCATGTTAGACGAGCACTGACATTATGGGTCATCGGCTGAGTTTCATTGCCGTCCATATGACAGGTTGTGCAGACCGGTACTTCCAGAGGAATGGGATTATTGTTATTAATCGTTGTGTAGCTTAAATCCCAGTTTTTGCCTTTGGCTTTAAAGATGTTACCGTGTTTGGACTCGTTATAGATTTCTATATGAGGATGATCAGGACCGATATGGCATTCACCACAGGTTTCTGGCTGACGGGCAACCTCTTTGCTGAACGAATGTTTGGCATGGCATGCATCACACTCACCTACGCTGCCGTCGGGCCATAAATTCGAAATATTGTGGCACTGTTCACAGCCGTGGCGCGTGGAAATGGGATTTTCAAATATAGCCCGATCAGCATTTTTGAACAGCCAGAACTGATGCGCATGTTTACTGTTGGCAAACTCTGCAACCTGTCTTTCATGGCATTCCCCACAATCCTTAGGCGTTGGGTGCCGGGCGATGATAAAATCGCTTTCAGGGCACTTCTGGGCATCAAATTCATTTTCTTGAGCATCGTGACATTCGATACAGCCAATACCCATAACCGCATGTTCACTCTCCTTCCAGGCATCGACCTGTTTAACAGCGATATTTTCCTTTTCATGGCATGTGATACACTGTGCGGTCGTTTCATCAATTTCGATATGGGGTTCGGCCTGTCTGGTTTGCTTCATCTCAACTCCAGCGACGATGATTAATACAACAATCAGCAGCACGCTGAATATCCCGATGAGCCATTGTTGTGCTTTTATGCTTGGTTCTGCCATATTCCCTCCATTTAGTTTATAAAGGTTGATAATTTATTTTCATAAGTTTAGGCGAAAAACATTTCCCAAACGGTTAATCCTACGGTAAAAACAATGGTTAATGATCCCACTAAATAACTTATGCGGGTTCGTATTCCGAAATCTTTGGCCAGTATGGGTTCGATGAATGGCCAGAATATCATGCCGATTACGAAAGCCGTGGAAAGCGCTATTCCGACCAACAGCGGTACAATTTTCAGGAAACGGTATGTGGGAAAAAAATACCATTCCGGTCGTATGTGTAACGGAGTTTGCGAAGGATTGGCTTCAACTCCGATCCCCGGAGGATAAATGATGGTTAAGGCGCTTAAGACGGTTAAGGCGAAAAGGGTTAAAATGATAACTTTTTGAAAATGATGAGGGTAAAATGCATAATGCCCTTTGGGAAAACCTTCCGGCTCGGATACGCCGTGTACACGTAAAATTATAATATGAACGGCGATCAGCAGGATGGTTAAGAATGGCAGGGCGCCTACGTGAATCATAAAAAACCGTGTTAGCGTATTGGCGGTCACATCTTCTCCGCCGCGCAGGAAATCCAGAATCAGTCCGCCGAATATAGGCACATCCTTAAACATGTTGGTACCGACGGTTGTTGCCCAATAAGCCAGCTGATTGTTAATCAGAGAATAACCGGTGAAAGCAAAGGTGAGTGTAAGCAAGAAAAGCAGAACCCCGACAATCCAGTTTATTTCTCTGGGTTTCCTATAGGAGCCGGTAAAAAAGACCCGGGTGATGTGTAATAAAAGGGCAAGCACCATCAAATTGGAGCCCCAGCGATGAACACCACGAACCCAAAAACCCATCTGCACGTCTTGCGTAATATGCCGCACACTTTCATAGGCCATCTCCGGAGAAGGTACAAAATAGAAGGTTAGCAGGATGCCCGTAACAACCTGAATGGCGAATAAGATGAGCGGCATTGCGCCTGAGCAATACCACCATTTTTTCATATGATTGGGGATAGGTTCTTTAAGAAAAATCTTTTCATTGATTTCCACAAACTTCTGATAATCAATGGGAAATCGTTCTTTTAACCAGTTTTTAGTACTCATGACCAGGGACC
>WJIP01000161.1 GCA_014730185.1 Caldithrix sp.
AACGTCTCATATAAAGGAAGTGTATTTACTGGATGCCCTTTACGGACAACTGGAAAAATTTGCCCATTGGATAGGTCATTTTGAGGGGAAAATGATAAATATTATAACCCCAAAAGGGGGTACGGTGCAAACCAGCAATCGTTTTTTAAGCGATTTGGACGACTGGGATATACCCTATAAAAAGATTAAACATGCATCAGTAACCGATGAGCAACTAAAGCGTTACCGCATAGTATTTATCTACACCAAGCTGCATCATAATGAAGTAATCAATCCGTACCTGCAGCAAATTCTGCAAAACAGTAGTTTACCCAAAATTGCTAATGAAAAAACGGATCGGTGATACTTTAAGCTTTGCAGCCCATTTATGTATATCGACAAGCATAATATAGAATTGTCACTGATCAACTTATAAGGCGGGAATCGATTATGAAATGTATTTACGGGATTTTTATCGGATTACTCCTGATAGCAAATAGCACCCTATCAGGACAAAACTTAAACGATGATTTTCTTTATGGTTTTTTACAGGGGCGATATCAGCTTATTGGTAAAAAAGTGACATCGGATTCCACATATTACGGACAGATGGAAATGGTCATGGAAAACGGGCACTTGAAAATCATACGTACTATAAATAGCAAAGCGGTTAAGGGAACAGGGCAGATTGCATACGCCACGGCAGACAGTATTGCCGTACTCAGGTGTCAATTTAGAGAAGATGACCAAACCTATGAAGCGACCTATCAAATTGATACCGATTTGGATAATTACGCCCGTTTGAGTGGTTATGTGTATGTAAAAAATAAACCGACCCCACAACCGGGGCTGGAAGCCGTTTTTTTTGATAAATCACAATTTTGAATGGTCTAGAATCTATAACTTAATGAAAATAAGGGGAATACCTGTTCTTTATCAATTCCCCATTTACTGCCAAAAACTATACCCAGTATACTGCCGGGATCGAAATTAAAGTGCATTGTTGTGGTATTGTTATGTACAATCGCTTCCCCGGCATAATGCCTATACATCAGCCAAAATCCGGCTGTGGCGCCAATGGAACTGGAAGTGAGGTATAAAGAGCTGTTATCCGCACCTTCGGACGATAACAGATAAGCGAATCCCGTTCCCAGTAAACCGCCGGCTATCTCACTTAGCCGGATAAAGTTGCCCTGCGCCTTGCTGAAGTCCTTTTTGGCAACCAGCTTGTGTCCTAGCCCCAATCCGACCAGGGAGCCTAAGAGGGAAGCCGACGTATACAACTTATCATTATCTGTATTCGATAAATCGACAACGGCAAGGGGTAAATAAGCGCCGAGAAGGCCGGTTGCCCCCAGCACGTGGGCATCGCCTCGGGTATACAATTGCTGACCCGCTAACCAGTTTCCGCCCAACATTCCCAACCCCGATCCAACTAAAAAAGATGCAGCCGCAGTCTGTTCATTGTTTTTATCAAACCAGTCCGCCAGATGCGCAGTAGCCAGCCCAATGCCCATACCAAAATCACCTCCTACACCAATCACTTCACTGGTGCCTGCGGTCATATTTGTCTTTTGAGCAATTTGATACCCGACCATGGTCTCGGAAATACTGAACAGCATTCCGGATACCAAGATTCCGCTTTCATTATCATTGGAACTGAGAGCATTGGCCAGGGCCACGCCGTGAAAAATACCACGGGTGCCGCCGTACAGGCTCAGGGTTGCCGCTGCGTCCGAAACGGCTCGGTCACGGGTTAGGGATAACGGTAAAAAGAAGCCAGCGCCGCCGGTTAGCATATACAATGCGGTAGCCATTTTACCGTTATCGACTTCTAACGCTGCCGGAAAAGCCCATCCATAATAGGCCAGCGAAAGTGTCATAATCCCGCCGATCATTTTTGTGCGACCTTCCTGGTTTAAAGCAGGACCTTTTTGAGTGAGCTGTATCTTTTGTGTCACTTTTTGCCGCAATACTTGCATTTCTTGTCTATTATAAAGTAAGCGATATTTAATGAGCTGTTCCCGCGGTCGGCAAAAAATTTCCACAGCAAATACGGAGTCGGATAATTGAAATAAATGCGCTTCTTTAAACTGGGTATAACCGGGAAATAAATTTAGCTTCCGCTCCAACCGGTCATCTATGGTAAGGATGTTGCCGTTTTCATCGAAAGGAATTTTGATCTCCTGGGCGCGGCTTACAGACAAGTCCAAAGCCAAAAAAAAGATACTAAAGATGAGAATTATACGATTATCCATTACATTGCCCCTTTTAAACCTTGAGTAAATCCATGGGAATCGGTTGATCACTGTAATTATGTTCGTGTATACTGTTATCAGACGTTAATTCTGCAATGCACTCCGACCCATAATTTAGACAACAATGGATAGGAAGTCTACAAATAAATGTAATGTATATGAACATCGAAGCAATATTTGAAGCTCTGGGCGATGCTCATCGGTTGAGAAGTCGTAAAAGTTTTTGTATTATTTATCCATGATTAGGGCATTAGGGTGGATAAGTACTGTTGGTTTAGTGCTTATCTTTAAGTGTGTTAGGAATTTCACGGAAGATATCCACTCGATAATTTTCAATGGTGAAGAGGTTTTAATACTCTTATGATTAATAATCCATCGCATTTAGAACGTCTGGCCTATTTTACCATTCAGCAATCATACGAACCGATATTTTGCATGGATGCGGAAGGTACCATCCAATACAGCAATGCGGCCGCCTGTCACTATACCGGATACAACTATGATGAGCTGGTTGGTATGAAGATCTATCAACTGCATCCCCATGAAGACGCCGAAACATGGCAAAGGCGTTGGAAGCGGTTAAGAAAACAGAAAAAACTTTCTTTTGAGAAATGGCAGCCTGCTGCCGGTGACCAGTGGCTGCGTATCAAAGTGCATCAAAACCTGATAGAAATGGACGGCCACCCGTATGCTGTCAGTATTATTGAAAACCGCACCCCTGCATATAAAATAGAGGAAAAACTATCCGAGAGCCAACGGCGCTTGGCAACCTTGATTAGTAACCTGCCCGGCATGGCCTATCGCTGCCTTAACGATGCCCATTGGACGATGGAATTTGTTAGTGATGGTTGCGAAACCCTGACCGGATACAGGGCCGAAGATTTAACCGGCAATCGAATTATAGACTATAACAGCATGATCATCCCGGAAGATCGAAAAAGGGTTCGAACAGAGGTTGCTGAAAAACTTGAAAAGAATCAGCATTTTGAAATTAAATACAGAATTCAGAAACAATCCGGTGAAGTGCGATGGGTGTGGGAACGCGGCACAATGGTGCCCTGTGAGAATCATCCAAGTCAGGTAATCGAGGGCTTTATTACCGATATCACCGAAATGAAAAAAGCTGAGCAGGCCCTGATCGAAAAAGAAAAAGCGGTACGACAGTTGAAGGATCGGTTGCAGGAAGAAACCATTTATCTAAGGGAAGAAATTAAAAGCTCCAGCAATTTTGACGAAATTATTTCCCGGAGTAACGCTTTTCGTCGGGTACTGAGTAATGTGGAAAAAGTGGCCGCCACCGATACCACGGTTCTGATCCTCGGCGAAACGGGTACCGGCAAAGAGCTGATTGCCCGAGCTTTGCATAATAACAGCAATCGCAGCGATCGCTCACTGGTAACGGTTAACTGTGCTGCTCTACCGGCTGAAATGATCGAAAGCGAATTGTTTGGTCATGAAAAAGGAGCGTTCACCAGTGCTTACACCTGTAAAAAGGGTCGGTTTGAAATAGCCGATCAGGGCACGATCTTTCTGGATGAAATCGGCGATTTACCACTGAATTTACAGACCAAAATTCTGCGTGTCCTGCAGGAAGGCGAATTCCAACGTGTTGGCAGCTCGCAAACGATTACTACTGATGCACGGATCATTGCCGCCACAAACCGCGATTTACAGCAGGCTATGCAACATGGTCGTTTCAGAGAAGATTTGTTTTTTCGGCTTAATGTTTTTCCCATTCATGTGCCTCCCCTAAGAGAACGCAAGGAAGATATACCCCTGCTGGTCAATTATTTCATCCAAAAATTCGCTGCCAAAATCGGCAAATCAATAAAGGAGACCTCACAGGCTTTCATGAATCGGTTGATGGCCTATGACTGGCCGGGCAACATTCGTGAATTGCAAAATATTGTGGAACGTGCTGTGATTCTCAGTGAAGACGGACGCATCAAACAGACATCGCTCATACCGGACTCCTCTATGCCTCAGCAAGATCATATTACCTCCCTGCGTGAAAATGAACGACAGCACATCCTCAGAGCTTTAAAAGCAACCAACTGGCGGGTGAGTGGTGAGCGAGGCGCAGCCAAACTTTTGGATATAAAGCGAACGACCCTGGAGGCGCGGATGAAAAAACTGGAAATCCATCGCTCAAAATAAATGCCAACATTTTGGCAATATGTTAAAATATTGGCAATATTTGTCCTTTCGCCACTATTTTAAAAGTGTTTTATTAATTTCTCTAACCTCAATAATAACAGAACATTAATATTTTTTTAGCACTATTGGCATGACCATTGTACTTAATCTGCACAAATGCAGGTACGGAGACAACGTATGAAAACTGAATTGAAAAAGGTCGTGGAAAAAAATAATAACACCATTATTGTTGAATTTTATACCGAATGGAGTGCATCCTCTTACATGATTGGTGAACTGCTTAAAGAATTGCAAGAAGCCTATGCCGGTTCCATAACCGTTGCCTTTGTCAATGCCGATGCAAACCCGCAGCTTTGCAGCGATTTCGGCATTCAAAAGATACCCGCGTTGCTGTTTTTTAAGAATCGTCAGGTGGTCAGTCTGTTACAGGGTACGCCCTCAAGATCAGAGATCGAAAGGATTATTCAAAATTTTAAAAACTAAAAACAAAATTTTAACAGAAGGGAGCAAAAATGGCAAACCGAAAATCCCAATCGTTCACATCTTACATTTTGATGATTTTAATACTTTTTCAAGGGTTAAGCGGTATGGTCGGTGGGATTGGATT
>WJIP01000162.1 GCA_014730185.1 Caldithrix sp.
CGATACTTATAAAATGGAAATCATTGCCGGACGGCAATTTTCAACACAATACGGAACTGATGATTCATTGGCTTATGTCTTGAATGAATCGGCGATCAAAAAACTGGGATGGGCATCTCCGGACAAGGCGGTCGGTAAGCCGTTGCAATATGGCGGCACAAACGGCCGGGTTATTGGGGTTCTCAAGGATTTCCATTTCGAATCGTTGCATAATGAAATTGTGCCCATCGTTTTTCTGATAACCAAAGAAAATAACTGGCGGGTTTCGGCCCGTATCCGGCCGGAAAATAATCAGGCGACCATAGGCTTTCTTGAAGACTTGTGGAAAGAACTGCGCCCGCAATATCCGTTTGAATATACGTTTCTGGATGACCGGTACGATGCACTTTACAAATCCGAAGAACAGCTGATGAAAGTGTTCGGCGTTTTCTCCGCATTAGCCATTCTTATCGCCTGCCTGGGATTGTTTGGCCTGGCTTCGTTTACAACCGAACAGAGGACCAAAGAAATTGGTATCCGTAAAGTGCTTGGAGCGTCGGTCAGTCGCATTGTTACCCTTTTGAACAAAGAATTCGGTAAATGGGTGCTGATCGCCAATATCATCGCCTGGCCGATGGCCTGGTGGGGCATGAATCGATGGCTGCAGAATTTTGCTTACCGGGCGGATTTAAGTTTGCTGACCTTTGCCATTTCCGGGTTGATGGCTTTTAGTATTGCTGTGGTAACGGTTAGCTACCTGTCAGTAAGAGCGGCGTTATCCAATCCGGTGGATGCTATAAAATATGAATAAGCGGAGAAAGGAGAGCGGAGTACGGAGAATGGAGGACGGAAAATGCAAACCAGTGTGCCATGGAACCGGCCTCCGGTCTCCTGTCTTCGGCGCAGGAAAAATTAGATGAAAATGGATTAAAAAAAGAAAAAAACTTTATGGGATCAACCGGTCTCCAGCCTCCGGCCTCCCTTAAAAGGGTTGGATGAAAATGGATTAAAAAAAGGAAAAACTTTATGAGATCAACAGGCCTCCGGTCCCCCATCTCCGTACCTCCGGCCTGCGGTCAACGTTAAAGAATGAGGTAACTAATGTTTAAGAATTATTTAAAAATTGCTTTTCGGAATCTGGCTAAATTTAAGGGATATTCGTTTGTTAATATTGCCGGTCTGGCCCTGGGTATGGCCGGTAGCTTACTCATGTTCCTGTTCGTGATTAATGAGCTGAGCTATGAAAATTTTCATGAAAACAGAGAGCACATATACCGGATCGCCGTCCAATTCGGGCAGGATGACAATGCCATGAAGCTGGCCGGGGCCATGCACGCCCTTGGGCCGGCCCTGAAGAAAGAACTGCCGGAAGTCATCGATGCCGTGCGCTTTAAAGTGGATCGTAATGCCCTTTTGGAGTATGATGACACCCAAATGAAGGAACAGCATTTCTTTTTTGCCGATGCGTCCGTTTTTGATATTTTCACCTTTCCTTTGCAATCGGGCCATCCCGACCATGTATTGCAGAAACCGTTTACCATCGTGCTCAGCGAGCTCATGGCTGAGAAATATTTCGGGGATGATAATCCGATCGGTAAAACCATTGTTTACAATGAGCAGTATCCTCTAAAAGTAACCGGCGTGATGCAGGATGTTCCGGAAAATACCCACTTGAGATGCGATTTTCTCGTATCATGGGTCACCCTGGATGCAATGCAGGAGATTGCCTCTCCATGGACGCAATTCGGCGATGTGTACACGTATCTGCATCTGCAGCAAAACACGTCCCTTGCCGCCTTGAAGGCAAAAATGACATCGATTCTGGAGAATAATACCAACGACTATTTCGCCTCGTTAATACAATTCCAACCTCAGCCCATCTCCAACATTTACCTGAAATCAAACGTAATGGGCGAATTGAGTAAGTCCGGCAACGAAATGTATGTTTATCTGTTTTCATCCATCGCCTTTCTGGTGTTAATAATCGCCTGCCTGAATTTCATCAACCTGTCCACTGCCCGTTCCTTTCACCGAATCAAAGAAATCGGATTACGCAGGGTCCTTGGCGCCGGACGACCTCAACTCATCAAACAGTTTTTGGGAGAATCCTTTTTCATAACTGTTATAGCCATGGCCATAAGTTTGCTTATCTTTGAACTACTGTTTCCGCGGTTGAATCAATTTTTAGGAACTGATCTGGTGATCGATTATTTTTACAGCAGTAATTTTTATCTTACTTTATTGGGCATTCTGGTTTTTGTAAGTCTGGCCGCCGGGCTTTATCCGGCTTTCTTTCTTTCCCGCTATAAACCCGTGGATTCGTTTAAGGGCGATATTGCACCCCGTTCCAAAGGCTCTGTCTTCAGGAGATCGCTGGTCATTATGCAGTTCGGCATTTCGATCGTGCTCATTATCGCCGTATTCATTGTGTATCAGCAATTGAATTTTATGAAAAATACCGATCTCGGTTTTAAAAAAGAACATGTGGCTTTGGTATCCTACTCATCCAAATCGGATACGAATCAAGAGCGGTACAAAGCATTGAAAGATGAATTTTCCGCATACAGTCATGTGGGTGGGGTATCCGGGGCTTACACGGTACCGGGTATGCATAACAAAGAACAGCAGAGCGTATCTCTAAAAAGTAGGCAGGATGACCAAAATCTGATGATGCGGGCCATCGGCGTAGATTACGATTACGTACAGACGTTGGATCTGGAAATAAAACAGGGTAGAAATTTTTCCGCAGATTTTTCATCAGACACACACCATTCGGTGATTATCAATGAAAAAGCAGCCGATTATCTGCACTTGAAAAATCCATTAAATACGGAATTACTCATACCCGGGGGGCCTGAAAAAAAACGTACGGTAAAAATTATAGGCGTGGTGAAAAATTTTCACGTGCAGTCGCTGCATTCGGAAATCGAACCAGTGTTCTTGTATATCAATCCGGAAAGATACTACACCATTGCCGTTAGAATTCAACCTGATCATATCGATCAAACCCTGCTCTATCTCAAATCCGTTTGGCAAAAATTGATGCCCGAACAACCGTTTGGTTATACGTTTCTGAGCGATACCTATGACAGTCTTTATATCTCGGAAGAAAAAACGGGTCAAATGGTTACGGTTTTTTCCTTACTGGCTGTGTTTATTTCCTGTCTGGGATTATTCGGATTGTCGTCTTTTACCGTGGAACGTCGTACCAAAGAGATCGGCATCCGTAAAGCACTGGGCGCTTCCCCGATTTCCATCAGTCTCGTAATTTCCGGAGGCATTATCCGCTGGATACTGGTTGCCTGTCTTATTTCCTGGCCTGTTGCATGGATTGCCGCCAACCAATGGTTGCAGAACTTCGCCTACCGTATCGATATCAATTTGTGGATATTTGCCTTGTCGGGATTTCTGATTTTAGCAATCGCCCTGTTTACCGTAAGCTGGGAAGCGTTCCGGGCGGCGACCGTCAATCCGGCGGACAGCTTACGGTACGAATAGTACCTTAAGATGCAAATCACCATAATAGTGCACCGAAGACCGACCGGAGTATAAAAGTGATAAAAGTAACGTTTTAAGCAGCCTGATCGGGAAACGATATCGTGATACAATAGGCGTATTAAGCATAAATTGTATTTAATTAATTGGAGACAAAATGTTAATCAATTATCTGAAAATGGCCTTTAAAAATATTAAACATCACTTAGGCTTTTCAGTGATTAATATGGTTGGCCTGGGCACAGGGTTGGCATGTGTTATCCTCATTTTATTGTGGGTAGAGGATGAAATCGGTTATGATCGCTTTTATGAGAAGTCGGACAAAATCGGCCGGATTATCATGGATTTGGATGATATGCAGCTTCCGGCGTCGCCGGGGCCGCTTGCTCCCCTGATGATCAAAGAATTTCCGGAAATCCGCAATGCCGTCCGATTCGTATGGGGCAGCGGTATATTGCAATATAAGAACAAAAAATTTGAAGAACGCGATCTGATGCTGGTTGAACCCGCCTTTTTCGAAATATTTTCTTTCCCGTTTGTCAAAGGGCATCCCGGGACGGCGCTCGATGATCCGGGGTCAATTGTTCTCACGGAGTCAGCGGCGAAAAAATATTTTGGGGATGAAAATCCTATGGGAAAGACTATGCAATACTTTGCCAGAGTGGACCTATAAGGGGCGGCAAAGTGAAA
>WJIP01000003.1 GCA_014730185.1 Caldithrix sp.
CCATACGATAGATTTCCAATTCCAGCCGTTTCTGCGCATTCATATATTTCTGCACCAGCAATTGCTCGAAACCGTATTCCAGAAATATCTCTGCGCCGCCGTTTATACGGCCATAAAGATTTTCCCGGTCAAACGTTAACGGTGTACCCGATTTTTGCCAGTCTCCGGCAAACCGATCGTCGGGAAGGGTTATGGACGCCCCGGCCGGTACGATGAAAAAAATGTAAAAAATAATGGCTGAAACCAGCGCTTTCATTTCAATCCCTAAGATTGTTTGATATACGTGTGATCAATTTTTTGCAGTTCGCCGATGCCCAATCCCAGACGCTGAGCGTAGCGCAGGTATTCCGTAAACCGGGGGTGCTGGTTGACGCGTACATTCATCGCCAATCGTTTCTGCACCATATGTTCGTGGCCCACTCTATCCAGGGCAAATGGATCGGTAGCCAGATACAGTTTATTCAGGGGGTATATAAATTTGGCATTAGCCCCCGGGCCACCGTCATATTGTCCGCGAATACCGTCAATGATATTGAGTACCAGTTTATTACGGATGACCGGGAAAGCCAGCACTTCTGTACATACATCAAAAAACAGGGGGCGATGCAACCTTCCGGTGTTACAAATTACGGCATAGCCCATATTTTTAGTAGCCATGGAAACCCCATTACCTGTATTCTTGAACACCGGAATATTAATGATTTTGGTGAGCCGCTTGGTGAGAAGTTTTCCAAAATAAGAATACTTGCTGTTGACCACGTGCTGATTCAAATAATTCACATCCTGGGGACCGTCCACATCCGCCCAATAATAGACCTCTTGATCGAAATTAGGCAGACTGATGTGTTTCCCGGAATCGTCCATCCAGCGGCTGGTATCTTTTGTTTTGTTATCGATAGCCTTCTCATCCATGGTCTGCAATCCTTCAATGCCCACACCGGGAAAACGATCCGGTGTAAATCCGGCATCCGCCAGCATATAATCGAACCGATCCCAGATGATAATCTGTTCACGCTTAATGCCATTAGCCGTCAACCAGTCGATGACGATATCGACCAATTCCAAATGCGTGTTTATCAATCCCGCGCCCACAGGATTAACTTTTATACCAATGATATCACCCTTGGTAAACCACCGGGCCGCATATTGTTGGGCATTTTTAGCGGTAAGCGCTTGTAAACCGGATAAAAACATTTCATTTAACACCGGCTTATCGATAGCGTCGTTTTTCTTTACCGCAGAATTTTCCACTTCCACCACTTTTCCGGGGGCTACACCGGGTAGAGCTAAACGTCCGACCGGTTGCTGTAGAGCCTCCTTAACATTGGTTTTGGGTTTGGCCGGTTTTTTAGCCTTTTTCCGGTCGTCCGCCCACAATGTGGGTTGACCTAAAAGAGCCCCGGCACTCAACGCACCACTGGTTTTTAAAAAATTCCGACGGCTGGATACAAAAGCATCGGTCATGGATCTGTAGGTATTAGATTTCATGGTTTCCTCTCATACTTTTAATGTATTTAAATCCGTCAGCTTGTACTGCTTATGCCATACGACAAAAATCGATGATAGTTTTCAGACCCAACAAATTTCACTTCATTGGTTTTTCTTTGACATTAAGTATAGATCAAATTAAGACAAAATTCAAAGCTTTGCTGCATAATCGGTTAATATTTAATTAAAATTGCCTAACCGTCAGGGTGTGGCTATATTGTCGATTTGTTAAATTTATAATCGGCTGATGCAAAGATTTGGACCGGTGTATCAGGCAGAGTGGATCGACCAATGAACAATCGGGTGAAAATTTTTAAATATACGGGGCTTTTATGAAAAAACGAGTTATGATAGCCACAGGAGGCGGCGACTGTCCGGGCTTAAATGCGGTTATTCGTGGAGTCGTCAAACGTGCTTCACAGGAGCGTAACTGGGAGGTTCTCGGCAGTTACCAGGCCTTTAACGGCGTACTTAATGAACCCATGGAAATTATGGTGCTGGACGACAAAGCTGTGTCCGGCATACATATAAAAGGCGGAACCATTATCGGAACAACCAATAAGGGCGGTCCGTTTGCCTGGCCTATTAAGGATAAAGATGGCAACTGGACGACCGTAGACCGATCGGATGAATTGATCCGTAAGTTGCAATACCAGAATGTGGAAGCTGTTATCAACATCGGCGGTGACGGTTCACAACGCATTTCGCAGGCTTTGTATGAGAGAGGATTGAACATCATCGGTGTGCCAAAAACCATCGACAACGACCTGGCCGGTACTGATTTTACGTTCGGTTTCCAAACCGCGGCAGAAGTGGCCACCGACGCTGTGGATAAACTGGTCACCACGGCAGAGAGTCATAACCGTATTTTTATTCTGGAAGTAATGGGTCGGGATGCCGGTTGGATTGCTCTGCATTCGGCTGTGGCCGGCGGTGCCGAAATCTGCCTTATTCCCGAAATTCCCTATGATGTGGAAAAAGTTAAAGAACGTATTTACTCCCGTATCGAGAAGGGACGGGGCTTTTTGATTATCGTAATTGCCGAAGGG
>WJIP01000163.1 GCA_014730185.1 Caldithrix sp.
AAACGGTATTAAACAAACTCGGTTTGGTTCTAATGAAAGTGGATAATGACGAAAAGATCGTGGATTTAAAAAAGTGGTTACAAACCGATGTGGATGGCGTTGACATTGCTCATCGTATGGCGGAAAGCGGTAATACGGAAATCATTAACGGTAGTTCGAAGCCATTAGAGGCGGATGATATATTTAGCATGGTTCAAACGATAGAACCGATGGTAGACATGTACTTCCCTTTAGACAAACATCGGTCTGAATGGTTTCAAAATAAAGATAACTTGCTCATTGCCTTTCCGGATGCCGCCGACGAATGGGGACCAATCTCGGCTTATAAACTGAATGGCGACCGGGTTACCCTGAGCGCCCATAAGCCTCCTGAAGAACCGGTTTTAGTTCTATCGCCCTGTGAACATGGCGGTATTCATCAAGGAAGTAGAAACCAACTTAATGAAGAAGCGCCTCCACCCGATGATCCCGGGGATCCATATCCTAACAAATATCATCGGTTAGATTTGGAAGATATTCATTTACTAGACGATAATGAACCCTGGTGGGATGGCGTTGCAGAAATTTATTTTAAAGCAAAAGCCTGGGATGAAAGTTCGTGGGATAAAACATATACCCCTTGGGATGATTATGAAGGCTGGAGAACAGATGAATATCTCACTATTTGGCTAAGTTCAAATTACCGAGAAGAATGGGATATACAAGTATGGGAGGATGATGGAGGACTCTATGGTGACGACGACCATCTAGCTACTTGGGTGTTTCATAGTTATGATGGGTGGAAGGACGATAATGATAGTGATCCTGACGAAGTAGGATGTCGTTTTATAATGGATTACTACTAATACTTACAATCCATATATAGCTCAGTGGATCAATAATAATCCACTGAGCTTTAACTATGATTATTAAAATCAAAAACGAATTTAATATGAAAACAGTAAAATTTTACTTAGTCATGGCAATTGCTTTTATGCCCCATGCCCTAAAATCCTCCCAAAATCAACACTACTTTGGCCAGGTTACCGATAGTTTGAGCGGCGAACCCCTGATCGGCGTAAATATTTACACCGAGAACCAAACAATCGGTACTACCAGTGAAGCAGACGGCTATTTTTTCCTGTCGCTTCCCGATAAGTTATCGGATTCTTTAACGGTTTATTTCCAGTACACCGGTTACCAAACCAAGAAGATCGATGTTTATGCTACCAATGAATTTCAGCATATTACATTAACGCCGGCCCCATTGAATATGAGAGATTCCATTACAATTATTTCCGAACGATTTCAAAATGACATCGGCTTATCCCACCAATATATCCAGCCCCGGTATATCCGGAACGCCTCGGCCCTCGGCGACGCCGACCTTTTCCGCTATCTGGCCACCCAAAGCGGGGTCAGTTTTACTAACGACATTAGTAATAAAATTTATATCCGCGGTATGCGTTCGGATAAATTATTTATTCTTTTCGATGATTTCGTCTTATACAATCCCTTCCACCTGGCCAGCGTAACCAGTTCAATCGATATGGGCGCCGTGCAAACCGTTGAATTGTATAAATCGGTTTATCCGGTAAATGAAACGGGGCGCACCGGCGGCATGCTGAAACTGTATAGCAAAAAAGGCAATGCCAACCGCTTCCAAATGAACCTGAATGTCAGCCTGATGAGCTCCATCCTGCGGCTGCAAGGGCCGGTTTTAAACGGCTCCTATTTTGTTTCCTTGCGCCGAACCTATTTTGATGTTCTATCCAAATTAATGGATGATGAGTTTCCCTATCACTTTTATGACGGCATTTTTAAAATCCATTTCAAAGCCAACGATAACCATACCATCGAACTGAGCGGCATCAAAAGTAACGATTATTTAGAGGGCGACTTGCAGGAAGATATCCAATGGTCCAACGAAGCCTTTGGCGTCAATTGGAAACACTATTATAATCCGCGCCTGTACTGGCGCCACAACGTTGGTTACAGCGGTTACCGGTCATCCTTTAAAGAGGATTCGTTACAAACACAAAACACAATCAATACAATATTCTACAATGGTAGTATGAATTATCATTCGAATTTGCTCAATGCACAAATCACCGCCGGGTTATCGGTGCGCGCTATGCAAAACGTGTTTAACGCGGACGAGGCCTATTATTTAAACATTTTAGAACAAGATACAAAGAAAACCCAGTACGACGCTTTTTTGAATATCGACGGTAACATGTCACGCGCCTTTACATGGCAAGCGGGTGTTTCAGGGGCTTATTTTGACGCTCTTAACAATTTTGAGATTTTGCCGCTGGTTCGGATGCAGTATCTGTTTTCGAATTCGTTTAAAATGGCCGCCGGCTACGCCAAAAAAGCCCAGTATTTAATAACCATCAACAATGAAAAGGATATTTTACCGCCGTTCAATATATGGCGGTCGCTAGGTGAAAACACCGGTGCGGAAATCAGCCATCAAATTTCATTGTCCGCTCAATATAAACAGAAGAACTTTCGTTTAAATACGGAAATTTATTACCATTATTTACCTTCGGTGGTGGATTTTAACCGCAAGTATATTGATGAACTCGATCCCCTGCTACTGTCCAACGAAGGCGAAAGTTACGGATTGGAAATGCAGTTCCGTTATTTGAATTCATGGTTTGATGCGGATATAAACTATGGCCTGTCCAGAACCATCTACACCATGTTCGATGACGCCTATTATCCCTCGTTTCATCGCCTGCATAAATTCGATGTGAACTTTTATTCAAAAACCTATAAGGGTTGGAAAGGCGCATTACACTGGGTTTACAGCAGCGGACGGCCTTATACGTTTATTGAAGGCTACTATTTTTTACGTCATTTTAAGGATTTTGTAACCCCCGTTGCCATAACCGGAAATTACTATTCTGATTTTAATGGCGCCCGTTATCCTTCGTATCATCGATTGGATTTCCGTATCTCAAAGCAATTTACGGATCATTTCAGGCTGTATGTTAATCTGATTAATCTCTACAACCAACAGAATGTGCTTTATTATGAATATGACTTTGATACCAGTACAAAAACAGTAGGTATCAAAAAACATTACATGCTGCCCTTTTTACCAAGCATCGGGATCAAATATGAATTTTAAAATTTATATATGTCCATTGATTCTATTGATTATGATGTTGCATTCCTGCCTGGAGGTACCGGTGGATAGTGTAACGCCGGCCAATAAGAGTTTTTCGGTTTCCGGATTACTGCAAAATAACACAACGGTACAAAAAATCTTCTTATACCGCGGCAGCTTTATCGATTCCATTCAGATTGAACAAAAATTGAGCGTTTCGGAGGCGGACGTCACATTGACCGGTAAAAAAAACTCCTTTGTGTTCCACGAGAGCGATTCCATCCAGGGTATGTACGTTTTGAGAAACTGGCGTCCGCAGGGCAATACAAAATATGCGCTTTCGATTCAACACGACGATTATGCCACAGTAACCGGGGAAACAACCTTTCCTGATTACGGCCCTTTTAATCCGTCTTTTCATTTCGATCAATCAGGTAATTTACTGCTATCCTGGGACGACATAACCAATGCTTATGGGTATTTCATCGATATATACTTATGGAGATATGGCTATAGAAATGGTTTTGAAGAAAAAGAACACTACTGGGGTGGAGAAATCTATAAAAAGACCACTTTCACCTCTATTAAGATTGATAAAAAATTTTTAATTTTCAGGAATACAGAAGTGGACATTAAAGTCATAATTTCAGCCATAGATCGTAACTATTATGCATACCTCAAATTTGATGACGCTTATGATCCTTTGGATTTCCATTTAATCGACTACGGCAACTTCAGTGTGGTAGATAACGGCTTGGGGTTCATCGGCTCGGCTTATGCCGATAGTTTAATCATCGAACGGGATTAGGCTGGTGAGTGACATGTTTGTTCATTCATCGGAATAAGCCTCAACAAACCGTTTGAGAATCTCCTGCAAAGGTTGCGGCTGCACCTGCTTTACCGCTTCTTCCGCCGGCATCCATTGCCGCTCCCGTAACTCCTTTTCCGGATACTGTTCAAATTCCTGTTCTACCTTTAAAGCATAAACCGCAACATGGCAAACGCCGTCCCATTTGGCATAGCTGTACCGCCCCCACACTTTGGATTGTATCGTACCTTTAACGCCGGCTTCTTCGAAGGCTTCCATAGCGGCTGACTCTTTTGCCGTTAAATCATCCTCAACCAATCCTTTGGGAATAATCCATTTTTGGCCGCTTTGACTGGTTATCAGTAAAATCTGCAATTTATCGTTGTATTCACGATAGGGAATGGCCGCAGCCTGAGCATACGTTTTTGAACCGGATTGGGGGGCGATCATTTTTTGGAGGGTTTCTTTTTATACAGCTTTTTGGATTTGCACAGCAATTCTTTGGCATTGGCCGCCCGGCCGCACTTTTTACAGAGATAGCGCGGGTTCTGCACCAAAACCCGGTAATCGTTGAGATTGCTGTCCAAATAATCCTTTTTGGCGATTTTACAAAGTTCTTTTTGGCTCATCAGTGTCCGGGATTCATTTGTGTTTTTTGGGATATTCG
The DNA here is from genome assembly GCA_014730185.1 of Caldithrix sp. Taxonomy (GTDB): domain Bacteria; phylum Calditrichota; class Calditrichia; order Calditrichales; family Calditrichaceae; genus WJIP01. The sequence goes on from WJIP01000163.1 coordinate 4,573, forward strand.
AAAAACAACAGGCGACCGCGGTTCTGGCCCACCTCCGACCAATTCCGCACCATAAACTGAATGGCGGCGATGGCTGCTGTGGGTATTTTATCAAAAAACTGGTCGCTTAAAGCGTTAACCGCCTCCTGAGTGGATGGATTATGCCCGATAATCATTAGCGATTGCCAAGCGTCCGGTTGTTGCCGGATGAGCTGCAACAGGATATCATAATCATTTTCATAGATCATCTCTTCCGTGTGCACACTGGCCGGATCATAATCCGCCATTTCCGTAAACAATCGGCAGGTTTCCTGGGCCCGCCTGGCGCTGCTTACCAGAATGCCATCGGGCAGCATGCCCTTTTCTTTCAGAAGCTTACCCATCAGGGGCGCATCCTTCAGGCCCCTTTTATTCAGGGGACGTTCGTGATCGGTTAATGACCCGTCTTTCCAACTGGATTTGGCGTGACGCATAAAATAAACGGTTTTCATACAAATACCTTAAGGGTTTACCACATCGACCAACCAAAGACTGAGCTGCGGCCAATAGGTTATAATGACCAACGTGATCAATAAAATTATCAGAAACGGAATCGCCGACCGGTATAATTTCAATATTGGTTTCTCGAATCGGAACGAAGCAATGAATAAATTCATTCCCACCGGCGGCGTGGAATACCCGATACCCAGATTAGCCAGAAACACCACGCCCAGATGTACCGGATCGATGCCGAAACTGTTGGCAATGGGAATGACGATAGGTGCGATCACCATGATAGCGGAGAAGATGTCCATCATAGCCCCGACAATCAGCAGAAACACATTTAGAATCATTAAAAAGCCTATTTTACTGGTCACCCAGCTCTGCATGGTCTGTAAAATTTGATTGGGTATCTGTTCATCCACCATATAATTTGCCAGGCCAAGGGCTGCGGCCAGAATCATCAGGATGCCGCCGACCAAAACCATGCTTTCCCGTACCACCCGCGGCAGGTCTTTGGTT
>WJIP01000164.1 GCA_014730185.1 Caldithrix sp.
CTGTAATGATCGGTTACTTGACCAGCAGCATGCGTTTGGTTTGCACAAAATTACCGGCCCTGATGCGGTAGAAATAAATTCCTGACGATAAATTCTTACCATCAAAAATGGTTTCATGCACGCCCGCCGGACGGTAATCGTTGATTTCCGTGGAAACCACTTTTCCGTTGACGTCTACAATCTGCAGGGTAACATGACTCGCCTCCGGCAACTCGAATTTGATGTGCGTAATGGGATTGAAGGGATTGGGATAATTTGGGCTTAAATGAAAGTTTTCGGGAATGTACCGGCTAACCAATTGCCGACTGCGCTTGCTCTGCTGTTGATCATCCTCCTGTAACATAAAGGATGTAAACGGCTGCAACTGAGGAAAGGACACCTGTACAAAACCTTCCCGGGTGTGCAGATTATTAACCGTCACGTTTTTGATGTAGGTGCCGCTGTCCGGTAACTCATAATAGCGGATGTCGGTTAGATTAATGGACTGATCGCCGTCGATAAAATCCATCTTAAACAGCATATCCTGGGCGTTCGGGGGAACGTTGACATTGTAGTGCTTGACCTGCAAGGTCAAATCCAGAGGCATTTGACTGATTTCGGCCAGCAGGGAATCGGAGGCCAGCTCATCATCGAACCACAAGGTATCGCCATCCAGCGTCGTTTGTTGCAATTGCACATTAATGTAACCGTCTTCACCGCCGTTGTCGGCGGCATCCAGGGTGTAGGTTAAACTGAGGATGGGGGTAATGGGTAATTCTTCACCGGGCGGTAATGGTGTTCCATTTGGATCGATGTAATCATTTTTAATAAGATAGGGAGCTTCCACATATTTAGTCCAGACAGTTCCTGATGAAGTATTTTCTCCGATACTGGCATAACGGCCGGAGCCAAAATCGCGTTTGGACCAACTGCCCGATTCTTTTTGCTTACGGTATACTTTATCGAATTTCTGATAGAATATCGTGATAAGATCATTTTCCGCACCGATTGTGGCATCGCATATGTTATCGTTTCCTAAATCGACCATATCCACATATTTTAACGAACCGATGGTCTGCGGAGGATAGACCGAAAAATCGTACTGCTGATAAAATATATTTTTAGTAATGGCCATCAGATCATCGTCCCCTTCCCAGGCCAGATGGCCGTGGTTATCAATGTCCATGGCCAGCGAAGGACGCAAATGATCACTGTAATAAAAAGGCATATCCCCGGTTAGGTTGACCGTTGTCTCCCAAGACCAATAACCGTTATCATGCTTTTGACCGGCTTTATAATAAATATGACCGTCTTTAGCCCACACAATTTTTACCGGAAAATCGTCATCGTTTTCTGGTTGTGGTGAACTCATTCCACAAACCGGGTAAGCGTCGGTGTTAATTTCATCTATAGCCGACCACTCCTCAGAATTGTTATCATAATGCCGGACTTTAATCTTATTGTTATCCAGATCACGCCAGGCCACCACAACTTCATAGATATCAGCAGCGGCGATGGCTGGGCGGCGACAGTCGGGATTATCCGTTTGATCCACATTGAAATCGTCTTCCGAAATGATGGTTTTGTCCTGCCAAACCCCGTCCTCATTTTTATACCATACGATGTAGTGATCATCCGCGTATTCTTCGACATCCACCCGTTCCCATACCACAAAGAGTTGATTGGAATATTGGGTAATCGCCGGATTTAAGCAATACCGCTCCTGCGTTTTTACCGGACTGATACGTTGGTCTTGACTCCAGGTGTCGCCGCCATCGGTGGATTTACTATACCAGATGGAACCGTCGTCTTCATAGACCAGGTGCAGATTATCGTCCTGAGTGCGGCAGATGCGGCGGCCGTTGTTGTGGCCGGTGGCCCGGGAATTGCTGGAGGCCAGGTGGCCTTTGTAGGTAGCCTTGATTTGTGCATTCTCATCATGAAAAATCACCGGACTAGTATAATATTCAACATTATTAATGGTTTCAGTATGATCAGGTTTATCAATAGTCGCTTGTTCATTTGTATTCCAACCAATAAAAAAATAATTTATGTCCCGGCCATTTGTATCAATAATTTGTTGTTTGGGAGCACGAAGAGAATAATATAAATCTTCCAACGGACCCAATTCTTGAATTACTCCTTTATAAGGATCACTTTCTTCTTTAGTAATATTCAACTGTTCGTAATCATACCACAGAGCATTAGAGCCGCGGTTCTTCTTTATGCCGCCAAGTTCCGTACCATCCGCGTACCAGGGGTCTTTTAAACCTATCTTAATACCGCTGCCTCCGCTTAGCACCTCCGTTTGTAAGGATGCACTGCAAATTTTTTCTGTATTCGTTTCAATAATGTTTGTATATGGACCTATAAAATAACTATGGTAATTAATATACGGATCTTCATCTGTACTCCATTTATGATATTTTTCATTTATATTTTCAACAATTCTTGTACTTGTCCACAAGGTTCGGTCTTCATCTAAAAAGAAATAAACACTGTTTGATGATGCAAGAGCTCTCCAATTTGGATTTGTAAATTCATGAATATACTCGGTTAATTGTAAATCTGTTCCATCTTCACTAGTAGCCAGCAATGTCACTTCATGGGCGCTACCGTCCTTCCCAACAGTTAAAACTTCACTTGTTACAAAAAAATCAGGACCTTCAACGGCAACATAATTATCAAAATGCTGATTATACATTCCATCCAAAGGTCTTTCTGAATAATCGATTCCTGTTCCATAAACACCTTTTTTAAAATCATTTTCATTTACATCTTTTATATACCATGAATATGTATAATTAGCTTGAGGTTCGATATAATTACCATTTTTGTATAAATTCGAATATAGATTGCATTGCCACTCTTGTGGTCGACCTTGCATAGCCCTCATATCTTTCATTACTATCTCAACCGTATAATTATCTGCAAAGCCACTTTGTGAAAAAATAATTAATATCATAAAAAATATTATTAAATGATTATATGTCTTCATTTTATGCCTCCTCATTTCTAATTTTTTGGACTACCGGTTATAATGATCCCTTTTGGACGATAACTTCCCACAACACCTACCGCTACCACAATATCTTTGGTCACAGCGACGCTTTTTAATGAGCCTTCCTCATAGAGTAATTGGTCATAATAATGCCAGTTGGAACCATTGTAATGGGCTATCATTCCAAAAGCACCCACGGCAAAAATATTATTCCAATCGGAACCTCTAATCTTATACATACCGTATGCAGGAACTTCTTCAATTACACTCCAGGCGCTGTCTTCATAGGAAACGACGCCCCCTCCGGCGACATAAACAGGGGTGTTTTTTTCAAACCAAATGCTCATAAGAGGCCTATCTTCAGGCCACTTCCATTTTAAGGTATCCGATACATGATCTTCATGAATGGATATGACTTTATAATCCTCTGATATCGCCCACCAGTCGGTTGAGACCGTTGCTAGAACCTGTTTTTTATTATTTTCCTGATCCGATATACCCCAAATATCCATAATAGTCGTTTTTGTATTCGTGTCCAATTGGCGCCATGTCGAACCGTCATAATGCAACAACAAACCGTTTGTACCGGCGGCGTAAATATCATGATCATTGTTGTACCAAATGTTTTTCAAGGTATAGTCTGATAGATAAGAAATTCTTGCTAACTGACCATCCCAATGAAAAATACTTCCGGAAGCCATCCAAATATCATCATCACTTATAGCGTGTATTCCTTGTGCATTATATATGTATGCAGTATAATGTACATCAAC
>WJIP01000165.1 GCA_014730185.1 Caldithrix sp.
GTACCTATATGATTCTTATTAGAAATGGCCCACCAGGCTCCGGCAAAAACAATAAGTAGAAAGGCAAGCAACCCAAATGCACCGAATTCCAGGGCCAGAAGAGGCAACTTTTTTACGATCCCTGGATATATAATCAGCATTACGGCCATGGTTATAAGGGTCATGTAAATAAAAGTATTTATTTTAAACGTATACCGTCTGTAATAAAAGATCAAAGCCACAAACGGCAGAGCCAATACATTCAAAAGATGCACTGCTATGGCCAATCCGATAAGATAAGCTATAATAAATAGATAGCGTTCATTCCCAGGTTGGTCCGGTTTCTCTGCCCATGATAAAATGAGATAAACGATCAGGGATGTAAATAACATGGAGGGGGCATATACCTCAGCCTCGGCGGCATTAAACCAAAAACTATGCGTGAAGGCAAACGTCAACGCGCCTATTATACCAGAAAAAATGGCCATCAACCAGTCACTTTTTTCCATTGTATAGCCTTTCCACATCTTCACCACGTGAACAATGGATAAATAAAGCAACATAACTGTGATAGAACTTGAAAAAACGCTAATCAGATTGACATGAAAGGCTACATCACCTGGAAAGGGTATTAATGTAAAAATTCTGCCGACTAATAAATACAACGGAGCTCCAGGGGGATGCGGAACGGCCATTTTGTAACTGCAGGCAATAAATTCACCACAATCCCAAAATGACACGGTTGGTGCCACCGTCATCATGTAAATGATGGTGGTAAATAAAAAAATAATTGCGGCAACAACGCGGTTGAGTTTTTCCATCTGCATTGAGTTTATCCTTTAATTTTGATTCCCAAAATTTTCTTTTCTCATTAAATCAAACATGCTTAAATCATTTTTTACTAATTCCAGTGCTATTTTGCACACCATTTTCCATTCATTGTAATCAAATGAAAAGCTAAAAAAGTACATAAATCACTTTTATTTAGCAAGTTGATTTTTATACCGCTACACAGAGTTACGGAACTGACCAACACATTCAAACGGAGAGCGCTTTTTCACAAAGTGTTGAAAAACGATACTTCGCTTGTACATGTTTTTCATAATCTGCTTATCAGGCTTTCGACGCAATTGCTGAACCTGCTTGTGCTTTTTCAAAATTTGATACGAATGAGCGACTATGTACCATAATGCTTTTAGCACAGCCCTGGCCCTTTTACCTTCCCAAAACAAAGCATCCACCACAACAGTCGTAAATTCCATCAATATGCGTATTGGAAGTAGGTAAATTAGACGCAGTAATGAATAATTTTTAATCATCATTATTATGTTATTCCTATGATTCAGGTACATTTTATACTGATTATCGCTGCGTAATGTATACCCGGAATAATGCAGAATATGCGTTACGGTTGTCACTTTATTGTTATAACCAGCTAATCGAGCCCGCCAGTTCCAATCAATTTCTTCCTGATGGGCAAAAAAATCTTCATCCAGTGTACCAATTTCTTCAGCCACCGATTTGCGCATTAACAATGCACAGCCGGATGTCCAGAATACATCGTTTGTTAAGTCATCATATTGCCCATCATCCTTTTCCACTAAATCAAAAATACGACCACGGGCAAAGGGGTAACCAAATTGATCCATTTCTCCACCGGCTCCGCCGGAATAGTCAAAATGCCGTTTATCCTGAATGGATAATATTTTAGGTTGAACAGCGGCGTTTAACCTATTGCTGGTTATCGACTGATACATCTGTTCCAGAAAATTTGCAGGCATGACGGTATCATTATTTAGAAGAAGTATAAATGGTGTTTTTGCAAGTTGGATACCCTGATTACAGGCTCCTGCATAGCCTAAATTGATCTTATTTTGAATACATTTTACCTGGGGATACTGTTGATCGATAAATTTTTGACTTCCATCAGTAGAGCCATTGTCGATAAGCAGTGTCTCGAAAAAGGGGAATGTATTTTTATAGAGTGAACTCAGGCAATCGTTCAGAATATCTTTTCCGTTATAATGTGGTATCACGACTGTAATCAGATTTTGGCTGGCCATAACTCGGTAGTTCCTAGTTTAGGAGCATTATATTTAACTGATATTTATTAGTTCCATTCGATCTTTCAACTGCGTGCGTATTATGTTATTGAGACGGAGATGATGTTCAGAGCGCAGATATGGATCCTGTTGTACAAGTTCAAAGGCATCTTGTCGGGCCTGTTCTAAAATTTCACGGTCTTTGATGGGATTAGCAATGCGAAATTCTGGCATTCCGCTTTGTTTTGTGCCGAAAAAATCGCCCCATCCCCGGAGATCCAAATCTTTTTCAGCGATAATAAAACCATCCTGACTTTCTGTCATAATGCGCATACGCTTCTGAGCTATATCCCCTATGTTATAGGGCGTTTTCAAGATGCAATAGGATTTTTTATGACTACGTCCAACGCGCCCCCGTAACTGATGCAACTGAGATAATCCAAAACGTTCGGCATGTTCAATTAGCATTATAGTCACGTTTGATACATCGACACCAACCTCGATGACGGTTGTGGCTACCAGGATTTGAATTTCATTTTTCAGGAAAGCCCGCATCACCTGCTCTTTTTCTTCATTTCGCATTCGGCCGTGTAGCAATCCTACCTTTAATTGCCTGAAAGGTCCGGTAGAGAGAAATTCAAATCCTTCCGTGGCAGCTTTTACATCTAATTTTTCGGTTTCCTCGACTAAGGGGTAAACCACATAAGCTTGTTCTCCTGCATTGATACGTTCCATAATAAACGTATAGATTTCCTGGGCTTTATTGTCGAACCGCCATACCGTTGTTATTGGTTTTCGATTGGCCGGCAATTCATCGATCACAGACACATCCAGGCTGCCATAGGCTGTCATAGCCAGTGTTCGTGGAATGGGAGTGGCGGTCATTACCAATACGTCAGCATGGATACCTTTTTCCATCAAAAGTCCGCGCTGCATAACACCAAAACGGTGCTGTTCATCGATTATGACAAGACCTAATGACTTAAAATCCACCGATTCCTGTATTAGGGCGTGCGTACCGATGATAATTTGCGGTTCAATGGATTGTATTTCATGCATTAAGAATCTTCTTTGTTCACCTTTTATACTACCGGTTAAAAGGTTTACATTGATATCCAAGTTAGCTAAAAAGGTTTTAACGGTATAAAAATGCTGTTCCGCTAAAATCTCTGTGGGTACCATCAATGCCGCCTGATACCCATTGTCAATAGCGATCAACATAGCCATCACGGCGATCAAGGTTTTTCCGGATCCTACATCACCCTGCAACAGCCGGTTCATGGGCGCCGATTGTCGCATATCCTGTCGAATTTCGCGCATAACCTTCTTTTGGGCCTCCGTCAACTCGAATGGCAAGGTCCGGTAAAATTGTTCCAGCCGGCGGCTTTTCTTATTAAATGTAGTGCCTAATGGCTGCGATTTAGCATGCATGCGTTGCAAAGCCAGCATTATTTGCAGGTAAAAAAAATCTTCGTACTTAAACCGATAAACCGCTTTATCAAGCTGTTCGGGATCCTGGGGATTGTGGATCTGCATGTAAGCTTCTTGACGGTTTATTAAATTTCGTTTGATGATTAAATAATCCGGAAAAAACTCCCGAATTTCATCCAATTCACTAAAAGAAATATGAAAAAATATTTTACGAAATGTGAACGAATTGAGTCCCGCTTTCTTAAAATTTTCGTTTTCCGAATAAAACGGTAAAATTTTGCCCGTATTAAAAAAATTATCAATTTCACCCTCGCCTAAACGATCATACTGTGGATGAACCATTTGATAACCGCGATAGAACTTAACTTTTCCAGATAAAGACACCCATTCACCAATATTAAATAGTTTTTTGAAATATGATAGGGAATGGAACCATACAGCTTCCAATATACCCTTACCATCACTGATGGTAATATAAAACAGATTACGCCTCGTCCGACGGACACCCGCCGCTTCTATTTTACCAATAACCGTTACCTCTTCTTCCGGATGAAGAGCATCCAGGGGTACAATATGACGACGATCAATATATTTTCGGGGAAAATAATTCAAAAGGTCATATAAAGTTTCAATACCATAGCGGGCTAATACTTGAGCTCGTTTAGGTCCGATACCTTTTAGAAATTGAAGAGGATATTCCTGGTTATTTTCAGTGCTCATAACTGGTTTAGAACATTAAGCCGGGTTTTATGATTTTTTTAAGCGGGTCAGTTCATTACCTATGCGACCATCGTCTAATTCTATTGTGCGGTGAGCACGGGAGGTCATATGTTCATCATGCGTTACAATGACTAAAGTCTGATCAAATTTCTGATTTAATTTAAGCAATAACTCATAAAGCATTTTGCTGTTGTGATTATCGAGATTGCCGGTTGGTTCATCGGCCAGCAACACGCTGGGTTTATTAACCAAAGCTCGGGCAACAGCTACCCGTTGCTGTTCACCGCCAGATAATTCACTGGGCTTATGTTCCAGACGATGACCAAGGCCCACTTCTTCCAAAATGAACCGGGTGTATTCTTTCGTTTCTTTCGTTGCTTCCAGGTGCATCATAGACGGAATCAGTACATTTTCATAAGCTGTAAATTCGGGTAAAAGATGATGAAACTGAAAGACAAAGCCGATCGTTTGGTTTCTGAATTTAGCCAGGGCATCATTCTTGTATTTAAGGATATTATGGCCGGCAATGAAAATATCTCCGGAAGTAGGCAGATCAAGTGCTCCCATCATGTGTAATAATGTACTTTTACCCACACCGGAAGGACCCATAATAACTATTACCTCTCCATCCTGTACCGTTAAAGTTATACCTTTAATCACCTCTACCTTTTGCGGGCCGTTCACATAATTTTTATACACATTTTTTACTTCAATAATTGGTTGTGTCATTATTTTTGTCATCTTCTTTTCAATAAATAAATATATTTCAAATCCCTGTCTTTGTATAGAATTTTCCTGCAATGCGTTAAACAGGAACCAACATTACCAGAACTTAATTCTCACTCATAGCGAATTGCTTCAACGGGCACCAAACGAGACGCTTTATACGCAGGATAGAATGATGCCACCAGGCTTAATAGAATCGAAACGGAGGCAATTGCAATAAAATCAGTCCATTTCATTAAGATGGGCAGAGCACTTATCAGATATACATCACCGGGCAGAGAAATCAAATGAAAATACAATTGAGCAAAGCCCAACGAATAACCAATGATACTGCCCAATACGGTGCCAATCACACCCACAAGTAAACCTTCGAATACAAATATTTTAAGAATACTGACGGACGATGCCCCCATTGACTTCAAAATTCCGATTTCACGGGTTTTTTCCATTACGACCATGATCAGTGAGCTAATGATATTAAATGCTGCTACCATAATAATCAGGCTTAAAATAACAAATGATCCCCATTTTTCGATTTCCATCCAAGAATACAAAGATCGGTTCATTTCAAACCAAGTCCTTATAAAATAAGGATATCCCAATTCTGTATCCAGCCTGGCTTTAACAGTATTTGCTTTATTATAATCATCCAGTTTCACCTCCAGCCAGGTAACACCTTGACCCATATTAAATAATTTTTGCGCATCTTCCAGGGCCATATAAGAGAAAACTTTATCGTATTCGTAATAACCTATCTCAACAACACCTGCCACATAAAAATGCATAAATCTGGGTTGAGCAAATAAGCCACCCTCTTTAGGAATGCTGGCCACCGTAACCTGATCACCTATATGTGTCGCCCGGATATTATCGGCCAAATGTTTACCCAGAAGAATACCCGGTAGTTCTTTACCTTCCACCATTTTGCGTGACAAATCCAGGCTTCCCAATACAATTTTATCATCAATAGCGGTTACCGAAGATGCGGTTTTAGGATCGATGGCCTTTATGACCGTAGCATGCTGCTGAGCTTTGGAGGTAATCATACCTTCTTCATAAATAGTTGGCGATACCCCAACAATATGATCCATTTTTCGGATCAATTTCATCAAAGAATCGGTTTCCGTTATGGGTTTTTGAAAATATTTGCGTACGCGTAAATGTGCATCAGCACCCAGCAAGCGGGAGCGTACCTCTTTTTCAAAACCGTTCATTACCGAGAGCACCAGGATAAGGGCGGTTACTCCAATGGTAACACCGCCTATGGAAATGTAGGTAATAATGGATATGAACGTTGTTTTTCGTTTGGCTTTGAGATAACGCCTGGCAATAAAATATTCAAAAGATTTCATCAGGTGCCCTCGGGTCGCATTTGCGGAAAAAAGATTACATCACGGATGCTGGTTTGGCCAGTGAACAACATTACCATCCGATCAATACCGATACCCAATCCGGCGGTTGGTGGCATACCGACCTCAAGTGCCCGTACATAATCTTCATCCATTACTTGTGCTTCCAGGTCGCCACGCTCTTTGAGTTTCATTTGATCCAGGAAACGTTCTTTCTGATCCATGGGATCATTCAATTCGCTAAAAGCATTCGCTACTTCTTTACCGGCGATGATCGGCTCAAATCGTTCTACAATGCCTGGGTCATCTCGATGTTTTTTGGCCAGGGGTGACATTTCAATGGGATAATCGGTAATAATAGTAGGTTGGATTAAATGAGGTTCAACCAATTCACCAAAAATTTCATCGATGATTTTGCCAAGCCCCATATCCGGATTAATATCCACGTTTAATTTTTCTGCTGCCAGACGTAATTCCTGCTCGTCCATGCCCTTCAGATTCAAACCGGTATATTGTTCGATAGCTTCAAACATGGTAATCCGTTTCCAGGGAGGGGTTAAATCAATGGAATTTCCATTGTACTCAATAACCGGTTTGCCTAACACCTCTTTAGCCACCTGATAAAAAATCTGCTCGACAAAATCCATCATCCAGTTATAATCTTTGTAGGCAACATACAACTCCAGCATTGTAAATTCAGGGTTATGGAAACGATCCATTCCCTCGTTACGAAAATCTTTGGCGATTTCATAAACCCTTTCATAGCCACCAACAATCAAACGCTTGAGATAGAGCTCATTTGCTA
>WJIP01000012.1 GCA_014730185.1 Caldithrix sp.
AAAAACGACTCTACACATAAGGGATGTAAAAGGGCATCAACTGCAGCTCAGGGCCCGAACCTATCCCACCGGTTGAAATTTTACGCCGAAGGATGCACCTAAACCGTAAAGATTTGCTGATTTATTCCGAAGGTTCAGTAGCGCATCCCCTGGACTGGTTCAATTTGTGAAGTAGTTGATGCAAGTGTAGAAAAAATTTTGCAACTTATTTGTTGCTAGACATGAAAATATGTTCAAACGATTATATCAAAATTCAGAAGATTAAAAAGGCATAAGACATCTATTATCACCCGGAGGCAACATGCAGGAACGCTATCTGATAACCGGCGGTGCCGGATTTATCGGTTCGAATTTAGCTGAGGCCCTTGTTAACAACGGACATTTTGTTCGTATAATCGATAATTTTTCCACCGGTAAGCAACCTAATTTACAGGATTTTAAAAAAAATATTGATCTGGTTAACGGGGATATCCGGTATCTGAACACCGTAATGGAAGCCATGGAGAGTATCGATTACGTATTGCATCAGGCTGCCCTGCCTTCGGTGCCGCGTTCCATTCAAACACCTATTGAAAGCAACGATGTCAATATAAACGGCACGCTGAATATCCTTTATGCGGCCAAAGCCAAAGGCGTTAAACGGGTGGTATATGCCGCATCATCTTCGGCTTACGGTGATACCCCGACTCTGCCCAAAGTAGAAACCATGAAACCGATGCCGTTGTCGCCTTATGCCGTAAACAAACTGGCCTCTGAACAGTACTGCTCGGTATTTTATAACGTATACGGTCTGGAAACGGTTGCCCTGCGTTATTTTAATATCTTTGGCAGAAGACAGGATCCCACTTCATACTATTCCGCTGTCATTCCCAAATTCATTAAAGCCTATATAAACAATCAATCGCCTACCATTCATGGTGACGGACTACAAAGCCGGGATTTTACTTATATTGACAATGTGATCGATGCTAATCTGAAAGCCTGCAAAGCGGACGACGCCGCCGGACAAATGGTAAATATTGCCTGTGGTGAACGCATCACACTAAACGACCTGGCTTTGGAACTTAAAAATTTAACCGGATCCACAGCGGATCCGGCGCATGGCGATCCCCGACCGGGCGATGTTAAACATTCACTGGCCGATATCGCCAAAGCCCGGGAAACTTTGGGTTATAAAGTGCAGGTTGACGTACGCGAAGGACTTAAACGCACTGTAGAATGGTTTATGGCAAACCCCCATTTTCTCGGTTAAGAAAAAGGTCCGTACCGGGCTGCTTTTGACGCATAGGAGCATTTTATTATGCCACGCATTAAGCTGGACATGCCTGCACACTACATTTATGAAACGACTACAGAAGTGCGCATTACCGATCTCAATTATGGTAATCATCTGGCCAATGATGTTCTTCTGGGGCACATACACGAAGGGCGGGTGCGATTTCTCAAACATTTGGATTATAGCGAACTGGATTTAGCCGGTACCGGTATCATCTTGGGGGACGTCGCCATTATCTATAAAGCGCAGGCTTATTACGGCGATACGTTGCATATACAGATAGCCGTTAGCGATTTTGCACGCAAAAGCTGTGACTTCTATTATCGGATTTGCAATCAGGATGGGAAACTCGTAGCTCAGGCCAAAACTGCGATTGTATTTTTTGACTATCAACACAATAAACCGTCGGCCGTACCCCGGGCTTTTGTGGAAATAATTGAACGTTTAGAACCGATAGTCTGACAGGTTTTAGTGGGTTGATAACGACCAATGGTGATAATCCTGAGACTGCCTACTTTCATGTGCACTGCAAATCTGCCCAAATAATAAGCTAAGCTGTTTTGCAGGATAAGGTAGCCGCTTCCGCAGAAGACTGTTCATATACATCCACCAAATCCCTGAATTGACTGGTTTCTTTTAGCACTTCCAGCCGTTCCAGTACCGGCTTAAGTTTATCCAGCTTCATCAATTCCGATCGGAACCGGGCAATATGCGGCAGGCCTTTTAAATAACCACTCAGATGTTTACGCATTTCTACCACCCCGCGGCGTTCACCTTTATATTCGACGGCATATTGATAATGTTGTATTAACGTATCCACTTTTTCCTGCAGGGAGGGCGGTGGCGGCACCTGGCCGGTCTTCAGATATACTTTAGCATCGCGGAAAATCCAGGGATAAGTAATGGCGCCCCTTCCGATCATCACCGCATCACAGTGCGTTTCATCGAACATTTGCTTAACGTGCCGGGGCTCTGTAACATCTCCATTACCGATAATGGGTATGGTCACCGCTTCTTTGGCCCGACGGATCCATTTCCAATCGGCCTGGCCTTTGTACCCCTGGGCTCGCGTGCGGCCGTGTATGGCCAGAGCTTCGATGCCCACTTCCTGCAGACGCCGGGCAATCTCTACAATACGGATGGATTTATCATCCCAGCCCAGCCGGGTTTTAGCCGTCACCGGCACAGCAACAGACCGGGCTACCGCTTTACTGATTTCCACCATTTTGGGAATATCGCGCAACAAACCCGAACCGGCACCTTTAAGGGCCACCTTTTTCACCGGACAGCCAAAATTAATATCGATAAAATCCGGACCTTTTTCTTCTGCTTTGATGGCTGCATCCACCATGGCCGGTGTACGATTACCGTATATCTGAATGCCAATGGGATGTTCTTCGGCCTGGATGGTCATTTTTTTGAATGCTTTTTCTGCATCCCGGATAAGCGCTTCCGAGCTGATGAACTCAGAATATACAACATCAGCGCCTAATTTTTTACAAATCATACGAAACGGATAGTCGCTGACATTTTCCATCGGGGCTAAAAAAATACCGTTTTCTATATGGACGGCACCATCTTGAATCATTCCGTAATCCTAATTATAAATGCGATGGCTAAACTTATGATAATTACTATGCTTGAGCAAACAATTTGTCGGTATAAAGGGTTCCGTGTCCCGAAGACAATATGCCAACTGAATACGGTTGATCCGTATTTATATCAGGTATTATTCTGCCCTGGTTTATACGGTGTACGTAAAACGGAATGCGAATGTATAATCCGTTTACTGCTTAATATTAAGGGGTATTTTAATGGTTGCCGGCACCCGGTCTGTGCCCGTATCGATATATACCTGCATATCTTCAGGAGCTGCGGTATACATTTTACGAATATAACCTATACCGATATATCGCCTTTTAAGCGGATGATAGGCTAAACTGGTTAATGAACCAATTTTTTCGTCATCAAAATACACCACATAAGGCAGCGATTGGTCCGTGTTTATTTGCCCCTGTACATCGAGCGACAT
>WJIP01000166.1 GCA_014730185.1 Caldithrix sp.
AAATGATATAGAACGTGCTACCAGTATTTCCCGAAAAATGGTGTGCGAATGGGGCATGAGTGAAAAATTGGGACCCATTACATACGGTAAAAAAGACCAGGAAATATTCCTTGGTCGGGAAATATCCCAACACCGGGACTACAGTGAAACCATGGCGCAGGAAATTGATAACGAAGTTAAACGGATTGTATCCGATGCTCAAAAACGCGCGGAAAAATTACTGGAAGATAATATTGAAACATTGCACACTTTGGCTAAGACACTGCTTCTGCATGAAATACTGGATGGCGAACAAATCGATCAGATCATGAAAGGTGAACAACTGGATTCCGTTGCATTCAGTAAGTCAAAGGAGAAAAAAGCAGACGAGAGCGTAGAGACTGCTGATGATAATACCGGGGATGGCAAAACAGAAGAGGATAAAGCAGCATCCCAAAACCCGAATACTGATGGTGATAACAAAACAGAACAAAATGAGGCTACCGATAAAGGCGATAATTCAAATAAGTAAAGGTGTATCCTTGTAAAAGATATTTAATCAAACGAATCAAATTTAACGGGTAGTTTTGTTCTTTGTAGCTGGTATGGATGAATAGCATGAATTAGTTGCTTGATCTGATGTAAAAAATGATCGACAGTCATTTATTCAATTACATCCGGTAATTATTTGTGTCTATCTATGCTCGAATTATAAACGATGCGGAGATGAGATAAGTAATGTTTTCAGATTTGATTCAATTCCTGTCAGGTGGTGTTCCGGGCGGCCTACTTTTGCTCTTCTTCGTTTTATTTGTATTCCATTTATCACTTACTTTTTTTAATGCCTCCAAAATTAAGCCGTCAGAAACTGTTCTTAAGTGGCGATTGGTAGGCACGGTTGCCATCCTGTTAATCTACGCCATATTTTGGGCCGTATTAAGGCCTGCTAAGCCGGCACGGCGCATCATCATCTTACCGTCTCGCCAAGAAGCTTCAGAATTTGTATTAAGCGGAACATCACTTGTAACCGCACAGTGGATACAAAATCAGATGTATAAAACGAGCGAGAAAGGATTCATTGTACATCGCTGGCCCTGGTTACTGAATACAATTGGCCGTGATTCTTCCGACTCATATGAATTATGGAAACGAGTTGCATTGCGCCTTGAGCCCTATTTACTGATCGAAAGTATTGCTCAAGAAAATACCATGCAATATATCATACATCACGATGATCACTCAACAGATGATTTTAAGATTCAACAGAATCGTTTAACGTTTAACCTCTTTGAACAACTGGATCGAAAATATAATCTTTTTAAAGACTTTAAAAATCCTGTACCCCAGCCATCCGCCGATAAATTGGATGTAATGTTGGCTTATCATAATCAGAATTATGAACAGGCTCTGCTTTTTAGTAGAAATACCGACAAAAAATTTGCTTCAATGATAAAAGCTGCAGTTTTGATGCAGAAAGGTTTAAAGCAAAAAAAGAATCGTGTACCCGGCCAATTGACCCAGTCTGATAATAAAAATTTTCAGAGGGCAAAACGATTATTGCTTCCCTATATTCGTGATGAAAATGCAAACCCTTTTATTTTTTATATCATGGGCAGGATGGCATTAAGGGAAGAAAAATATTCCGAAGCGGAGTTATTTTTAAAACGCGGACTGATAGTGGATCCTACGAATTCAAGATTTCACTACGCCCTCAGTTTATTATTACCCCAACGGTTGAACGAATTCGGGTACGAATCACGAATTGAAATTCTGAAAAAAGCGGTCCACTTGGATCCAGGATATACGGAGGCGGTTTATGCTCTTGCAGACCGTTTGTACAGTAGCGGAACCGGAACTCCGATGGGTACTGGTACTCAGGAAGCATTGGCCGTGCTTGAAGATTATCTCAAAATCCGGCAAAACGATCCAAAAATATTAAGCCTTACGGCATCGATTTATCTTAAGGTACAAAAATGGAAAAAGGCCGAGGATATATTTATTGATCTGAAAAGGCGATTTCCGGAAAATTCCAACGCATATTATAATTTGGGTGTTTTGCATTATAATACAGAAGAATTAGATCAAGCAAAAAGGTATTTTAAAAACGCTATTCAAATTGATAATAATCTGGATAGTTATCTTTACCTTGGATTAATTTATAAGAACAAAGGGAAGCTGGATAGTGCATTGGTTTACTTCAGAGAACGGGTAAGGCGTAAGACCGGGGATGATGATCAGTTTGCTAAAGAAGCGATGTTGGGCATAAGGCAAATCATTGCCGAAAAACAGGGAGTCCGGCTTGAGCCTTAAACCGATAGTTCTTCCGGGGTATAACGATGCCTCCCGATTAAAAGTTAAGTTAGGTCTGTTTTCTCCAGATGATGTTACCGGCTCGGCTGTTTTTGAGATTGATAGTCCGTCTCCATCATTTTTGCAAAGCGCATTTAGACTACATGAGCAATGGGGACGTTTGCAGATCAGAGAAGTTGTACCCCAGAAAAAATATCTATTAACCGGATTGACGGAAGCTGCCTTAGAAGAAATACCAGCAAGTGATCCGGATTGGAATAAGTTCAAATATCGGTTCAAACGTTATTTTAATGGACATGATCAAGCCCGAACATGGCATTTCAACGGCAAAACTCTAGATTTTAATAACGGTCCAATTGTTATGGGGATCCTGAATGTCACGCCGGATTCGTTTTCAGACGGCGGTGCATTTTACAATGTGGAGGATGCCGTGGGTCGTGGTCTGCAAATGACTGAAGAAGGCGCTCACATCATTGATGTCGGAGGCGAATCAACCCGTCCGGGCGCTGAACCGGTTGATACGGAAGAAGAAATAAAACGGATTATTCCAGTAATCAAGAGATTACGGACCCAAACATCGACCCTAATATCGGTTGATACTTATAAAAGTGAAGTGGCAACTGCTGCTCTGGATGCAGGCGCTGACATTGTAAATGATATATCCGGGTTGCAATTTGACCACACTATGGTAAAAATAATTGAAAAATATCGATGTCCGGTAATCGTGATGCATATAAAAGGCAATCCCGGAAACATGCAACTGAATCCGCATTATGATAATGTATTCAGCGAAATATACAGCTATTTTGAAGAACGTATTTCAGATATCGGGCAAACTTCTAATGATAAAATTATACTCGATCCCGGTATCGGATTCGGCAAGCGATTAGAGGATAACATACAAATCATCAAAAATCTGCAAAAATTTGGATTTTTAGGGTACCCTTTGATGGTAGGCACATCGCGTAAATCGTTTATTGGTAAATTACTCAAAAAAAGTACCGAAGAACGGTTAAGCGGCAGTATAGCTTCTGAACTTGTATCTATTCTGAATGGTGCTGATATCATCCGGGTTCATGATGTGAAAGAGACTGTGGACGTGATAA
>WJIP01000167.1 GCA_014730185.1 Caldithrix sp.
CCTTTTCATCCAATATGCGGCTTACAAACCAGTTAAAAATATCGCCGACGGCAGATTGTCCGGCTTCGATACCAACATAGCCGGGTAATACCGAATCATCGGCAATTCCGGCTACTCCCGGTATATCCTGCAGTGCTTTTTCTTTGGGATGCACCATGATATCACAAGTGGAGGTACCCATGATTTTGACAAGGACACCTTCTTCGATTCCGGAACCTACAGCGCCCAGATGGGCATCCAGTGCACCCACGGCCACGGGAATACCCCGGGGCAAACCTAGTGCTTCAGACCACTTTTGACACAGGTACCCGGCAATCTCATTGGACGGATGTGCCTCCACATATAATCTATCTCTCAGTGTGGCCAACCGCGGATCGAGTTCTTTGAAAAAATCCGCATCCGGCAAACCGCCCCATGCTTTGTTATACATGGCTTTATGACCGGCAGCACACAGATTGCGCTTAACGCGATCGGTTTGTTCGATACCGGCAAGTGCCGCGGGTATATAATCCGATAATTCCAACCAGGTATAGGCTGTCTCAAATACGGCAGGGTCAGTACGAAGGCAATGCAATATCTTTGCAAAAAACCATTCCGAAGAATAAGCACCGCCGCACTTGGCCAGAAACTGAGGTCGAATTTTTTGGGCCAGCTCAGTGATCTGCCGCGCCTCTTCAGAGGCGGTATGATCTTTCCATAACCAAGCCTGTGCATTAGGATTATGTGCAAATTCTTTAATCACCCCCAAAGGCGTCACATTTTTATCCACCGGTAATGGGGTCGAACCGGTTGTATCCACGCCAATGCCTAGAATATTTTCCGGATTGATACGTTCTGCCCGAGCTTCCTGTAATACATTGGATACCGTTTCCTGCATGGCTATAAGATAATCCCCAGGATGCTGGCGGGCCAGATGCGGTTCGTCACTGTGCAGCAAAACACCTCTATCGCCGCTGGGATATGTACAAACCGAAGAAGATATCTCTTCCCCTGTGTTAACCTCCAGTAACAAAGCGCGCGCGGAGTTGGTGCCAAAATCAATTCCCAGAGCAAAACTATGTTTCATAAATCCCTCTGATTAAAGGATTAAACGTTTCTACCATTATTTATACTTTTGGGCATTTGACGGATCGATACGTTCGGTCCCCAAAGTAATATGCTTGGGCACCTTACGTCCATCGATGATATCATCGGCTACGCGTATCGCTTCCCGGCCTCCTGTGGGGTAAAGAAATGTGGCGTCCAATTGACCGTCCAGTACGGCCTGAGCTCCACCTTCAGGCCCCGGTAACCCGTCGATACCGATAAAGAACATGTCTTCCTGTCGACCGGCGTATTGAGCTGCCAGAAAAGCGCCAATGGCCATGGGATCGTTGTGTGCATATACCAGATCGATTGTTTCAAAACGTTGCAATGCGTTTTCCATAATTTCGCGTCCTTTGCGACGCAGCCAGGCTCCGTCCTGTTCATAAATTACTTTAATTTCAGGATAACCGGCAACGCCTTTCATAAATCCATCATGCCGCTCTATTGCCGGAGTCGAACCTTTTAATCCCCAAATTTCTATGACCTTGCCTTTCCCATTCAGCAGTTGGGCAGCATATCGGCCGGCCTGCTCACCAATCTTCTCATTATTGGCACCAATGTAGACCGTATATTCGTCAGACAATATTTTACGATCCAACACGATCACCGGAATGCCTTCACGGTAGGCTTTACCAACAATGGCAGTGAGCGGTTTCGCTTCATTGGGGGAGATGATAAGCACATCGACTTCCTGCACAATAAAATTTTCCACATCAGCAACTTGTTTTGAATTACTCTGCTGAGCATCGCTGATAACCAATTCATACTCCGGGTATTTATCCGATTCACTTTGCATGGCCTTATTCATGGCCTCGCGCCAGGGTTCGGCACTATTGCATTGGGAGAAACCTATTACATACTCCGCCGCTGTTGTTTCCTTCTTATCTTCTTTACAGGCAGTCAAGAACAGCATTCCTGTCAGCAGTATTAACAATATAATGGTTCTTTTTTGGTTCATTGAGGACTCCTTTAAATCAATGCCTTAAGTTATTTAAAATCTGTATATTAATTCAACTTGCTTTGCCAGGCAGTGGTGTGATTTAAGTGCTTATTGATAAACGCATGCCCTGGCTTCTTCAGCAAAAGCATCCAGTAACGGCGTATCGGCCGCAAAAAAATGATCCGAGGGGCACAAAATATAAGCCCCGTTGTCACCGGCTTCCTCAAAACAGCGTCGTACTTCTCGACGGGTTTCTTCCGGTGAGCAACCCACGAAATAATGAAACTGATCAAAGCCACCAATCATACAAACCCGATGACCAATACGCTTTTTGGCTTCTTTTAAATCGGCATCCCCGCCCATGTCAGGGGGCGTAAACGTTTCCATAGCATCGACTCCCAAATCCGCTATTTGTTCTAACAAAGGCATCATACCGCCACATGTGTGGTATACAACCCGTTGTTGCATGGATTGTGCTATTCGGGTTAATTCGGCATCATAAGGGGCCACAAACCGATCAAAAATTTGCGGAGAAATAATTGTCGATGAAGCATCGCCTCCGCCATGCTCCAGTATATCAAAACGAGCCCCATCCATGGACTGCAAAAATATTTTTTTTCGTTCGAATAAAATTTGCAGGAAAGCATGGACCCACTCCGGATCGGTGAACGTATCCATGATCAATGGTTCGATCCCGTAAAGCACAGCTGCATCCTGCCAGCATCCGGATTGACCATAGACATCGAACGGCGGGATAAAACCCCGTACCAAACCTCTTTGTCCAAATGCTGCGCTTTGCTGGTTCACCGCCTGCACATCACACAGCGGCGCCGGTGCATATTTGGCAATCAGCTCGATATCGGATTTTTCCTTAACCATACGCTCCGAAACCCAGGTTGTATTTTGATCGCTTTGCAATATCATGGATAAGGTTTTATCAGGTGTAATGAAATTGAAACGCTGAGTGGCATATTTGGAATGATGCAACGTTTCGGTAGTAATTCGCCAGTTATCATGACAAATACGGGGAATTTCCAGAAATCCGCGAGTGGTTTGCGTAGGATCAAAATAACATCCGTTATGTTCATCGGGCTTATGCGGTACAAGCCATAATATGGGGTCCAGTCCGAAGCGATCAAAAAAGGCTTGTTCATCCATGCCGTTCATATATTTCTTTAAAAATGAAGGTTGCACATGATGCGTGGTAACCGGCAGGCGGTCTGGTTTTTCTCGTTGTAAAGCTTTAATAAAACGCTCTTTTGCAGTCACCGTGTCCTACCTTTCTTCGTTTTCCTCAATTTCCGGAATTCGTTTAATACGGGGATCCGTAAAAATATCGGATGTATCGTCACTGGTGGAGGAAAATTCCGATACTATCGCCCCTTCGGGCCCGGCCTGAAACCAGTGCAGTGTATCCGCCGAGATGGTATACTGATCCCCGGGATTTAATGGTATTTCATGCCATACAGTCAGATACTCTTTGTACGTATCCGCCACCCTGGCCTTGGGCGCTGCGGTTGGTACTCCTTCCACATAAAGATAAGCTTTTCCCCAGCGACAACGAAAAGTTTCCATTTTGCCGGGATTATCGGCAGATAAAGGCGGATGACGATGTTCCGGGCAGGTTTGGCCGGGGAACAAAATCAGTTCTTTGGCACAGTAGCGATCATTATTTTCGTATACTACCAGTTCCAAGCCGATGTTTTCCAGATCATTCAGGCCAAAATCAGCAACTTCGATATTGCTCCGTTCCCTTTTATTGAGAACAATGCCCGCTTTCTCCAAAAACTTTAAAGCCCTTTGCTGAGCGTTTTGTACTTCCGATCGTTTCATAATGTACACCTGCTTATATTAAAGATTTATGTATTTAAAATCGATTACCTTATCTCATGGGTTAAACTAAAGGCATCCTTATTATACGAATGGCGCAGACGCATACTTACTTCATGATACACTTGTTTAGGGATATCATAGCATTGATGATTTTTTGGGTACTTACGCCGTTTTTCATCTAATTGTACAAATTGTTGACATAAATTCTTTAAATCATTTGTATTTTCGTTTTCTTTCTGATATACCCAGGCCGCATGAAGTGCAGCCCCTATGGCGGCTCCCTCGCCTTTTACCGGAACGACCTCGTTAGCAAAAATATCGGCAATTGTTTGGCACCAGGCATCGGAATTGGATAAACCGCCAGTCAGCCGAATTTCACTGCTTTGCACCGGCATGCGTCGATATCCGTCGTATAAATTGAGAACATGTCCCTCGATTAATGCCCTGGCCAATGTGGCATCATCAAAATCATCTTGTTTAAAACCCCAATAAACGGGCACAGCATGGGGTAAGTCGGGAGTACGCTCGCTTTCGTACCAAGGGAACAGCAATCGTCCTTCATTGCCCGGTTGAGTTTGTTGTAAAATGGTCGCAAACGATTGATGTGTGTAGCCCTTCTGTTTTAAAAAATCCACGTAACCATTAGCCATGTTGGATACACAGAGCAAGGGCATATAACGGCCCGTGCTGTCACTAAACAGAGCGATTTCTCCCTGCGGGTCAACCCAGGGTTCATCCAGAATAGTATACGCCGTACCACTTGTGCCCAGACTGATAGAAACCATTCCGGGTTCAATATTGCCGGTGCCTACAGAACTATACATGTTATCTCCACAACCGGCGTCAATGATGCAGTTTTCGGAAAAACCGAATGCTTTTACCAGATTGTTGGATATTAAACCAATCGGTTGATCCGCTGGTAATACCGGCGGTAATTTGTTCGTTAAGTTATCGGAAATGGTTGCACAAATTCGTTCCGACCACTTCTGCTTTGCCGGATGCCGCAGAGCCATCCCCGACACATCACCCGGTTCCATCACCCGCTTACCCCCTGCTTTACCTCCGGTTAAATACCAATTGATAAAATTATGTACCAAAAAAAACGTCTGCGTTTTTTCGGCAGCAGACTTTTCATGGCGATACAGATGGAAAATTTTACCGGCGGTATAACCCGTTCTTTGGGTATTGCCGATTTCAGCAATCATCTCTTTCTGTCCGCCAATGGCCTTTGTGAGCAACCGGCATTCTTCGTCCGTAGACGCATCATTCCATAATTTACTACGTTTACGTGTCAATTCCCCTGCTTCATCCAAAGTGACCAAACCGTGCTGCTGTCCGGATACGGAAATGGCGGCAATCGATTGTAGATCCGGACCGGTTTTTTTCATGTGCCTGAACAGAGCATTTAAACCGTCGATCCACATATTAGGATTCGATTCCGAAACGGATATTTGTTGTGAAGGTATCACACCATTCCGGGTCCCATAGCCGGGTAAATCTTCATCATAATGAATGGAGTGGGTATATTCCACGGCACTTTTGTGCAGATTGATGCATACGCCTTTTAAACTCTGAGTAGAAACATCAATGCCTAAAAATCTCAATGCCATCCCAACGCACTTTCTGTTAAAGCATACCTCATGTTACCGTTAACATGCTTTTATAAAATAGTATATTTACGTCCTCGTTTCAATGAAAACTATAAATTTTCTCTTTCCACAGGTTGAATTCCAGAACGATAAAACTGTAATGTACCGGCCTTAACCGCTAATCGGGCAGCTTTTATCACATCAAGCCCTTCTGCCAATCCGGCAGCCACTATAGCCGTTACCTGATCACCGCAACCCGTTTCATCCTGTTCGTCCTGATCATTGCGTATAATATCCGGCACAGGGATGTGTAAAGCAGTATCTTTATTAAAGAAATAAGCGCCTTTCGAACCATGGGTAATCATCACATTCTGAATGCCCGTTTTTAGTAATTCTTGAGCGGCGTGCTGTGCATCATCAAAATTACGGACATGAGTACCGGTAAGCATTTTGGTTTCATGTTCATTTGGTTTCAGCAAAAATATTTTTTCATTTAAGATATCGTGTAAAGCTTCATTCATACCACCGGGATCCAGTACCACCGGAATATGTGATTGAAAAGCTAAATCGATGGCATATGCCACCGTGGGCAATGGAATTTCCAAAGCCAGAACCATCACTTTTTGCCCTTCCTCCGGCTGCAAAAGTTCGGCTGCTGAATCAATATCCCGTGGACTAAAATCTTCATTGACGCCGGGTAATACATAAATCTGATTATGGCCATCTTTATCTACCGGTATCAGGGCAATACCGGGAAATTTATGACCGCTGCTTTCAAAATCCAGACAACGGATATGTTTTGTATACACACCACTGGCAATCAGGGCGTCATAAGGGACCCGCCAAAGGCCAAACGGATCTTTCACCGTGCGACCGATCATAGCCACTCGAACTTTGCCCAGGTAAGCGGCGGCCATTTGAGCCATATTACGGGCCTTGCCTCCCGGCCCAACCTTCAATTTGCCGCCGAGAGTCAATTCACCAGCCTTCAGCAGATGATCAACACCCATTCCGATAATATCCGTATTTAAACCACCGGGGACAATTACTGACATCGATTTCATCCATTGTTCCTTATATTTTTATAATACATTTACCACTTAATCCATCGTTAACTTTAGAAAATTTTAAATTCGCTTTACATTTTCATGATTTTTTTAGTATTTTAAAATCATTATTAAGATGGTGGTTCGTAAAAAACATTTAACATGACAATTATGATAAACAAAATGCATCCGTCAGATTACATTCATAAACAACGGTTTTGGATAAGTTCATTTTATGGAAATGCTGTCAAAACTTTATCTGCATAAAAAAATTTACAAAAAAATGTTAACGTTAACAATTTTATCTAAACGTAATTTATATCTCAACGAAAAGCGCTGTTGCCTGTTAATTAGTCAACATTTCTTGTATTGGTTAAATCCATGGAGTCGTCATGAATTTGCATGTTATTGATCTCATTTTAATCGCCGCTTACCTGGTATTGGTTGCTTTAATTGGGTTTTGGGTGCAAAAAAAAGCCACTAAGCATCGTGATTCGTATTACCTCGCTGATCGTAACATACCGTGGTGGATGTTGGGGCTTTCCGGATGTTCCAGCTATATTGATATCGGCGGGACTATGGCGATGGTCGGCGCCTTGTATTACCTGGGTTTGAAATCGGTTTGGGCCACCCATATCTATTGGGGATGGTTTATCATTGCTTTTTTCATGGCTTTTCAGGCCAAATGGATAAGACGTTCCGGGGTAATGACGTTTGCCGAATGGAACCGTACCCGATTCGGACAAAACCGGGATGCCGAAAAAGCCCGCATTGCTGCTGCTGTTTTTCTCATCGTGCTAATGATTTTTAACCTGATGTATATTGCCG
>WJIP01000168.1 GCA_014730185.1 Caldithrix sp.
CGTTTAAATAATGTAGCGTTATCCGTTGTGCAGTCGGATTTATTTGAAAATCTTTCGGATCGGTCCTTTGATATTATTGCCGTCAATCCACCGTTTTTTCCATTTGCACCAAAAAAAGAAGACGAATACGCCTGGTACAGCGGGAAGGAATATGCTTATTTTAAACGGTTGTTTCAACAATTACCCCATCATATCACCGAACATTCCATAGTATTCATGATAATGGCGGATGTTTGCGATGTGGACTACATTGAGCAATTGGCCGGACAACATGAGTTATCAATGAAAAAGGTTTATGAAAAACGTTTATGGTGGGAGAAAGAAATCATATTCGAAATACGAAAGGCTCGGAAGCGTAAACCAATCGATAGCTATCGGGAATAAATGAAGCGCCCACCACAGGAGCCCATTAATACAGACGACTTCAAGGGCTGCATCGTCTGCCTCACACCGGGTTTTCCCGCTGATGCGAGTGAAACCGACAACATACCGGCGCTGCAAAATTATGTTAAATATCTGGCGCGCATCAACTCCGATTATCATGTTATTGTGATAACATTTCGATATCCCCGTCAACCTCAAACATATATCTGGAATCATATCACGATCTATGCCTTAGGCATCGAACAGTACAGGAAAATTGCCCGACCTTTCATCTGGCTGCGAGCCACGCTGTTTCTTATAAAGCTGCATCGGAAAGTTACAATAAAAGTACTGCATAGTTTTTGGCTCAGCGAAACCGCTTTGGTTGGGAAATGGGTATCCCGTTTAACCGGTGCGAAACATATTACTTCCCTCATGGGGCAGGATGCCTTACCTATTAAACGCTATATCAGGTATTTAAATCTTAAAGGGATGATAATAACCGCTCCTTCCGTCTTTATCGAGAATGAAATGCTCAGAAATAACGGGCGACCAATCGACGCCGTTATCCCATGGGGACTGGACCGGGAAACCGAGGACCAAGACATAGAAGGAAGCGACCGATCGATTGATATCCTGGGCGTCGGGTCCCTCATTCCTCTGAAAAACTATCGGACGTTCATCGAAATCATTCAAAGACTGGCGGTAGATTTTTCGCACATACGGTCGGTCATTATCGGCGACGGTCCGCAAAGGGATGCATTGCAATCGTTAATTGATAAGCTCCGACTTACAGATAATGTGCAGCTAACCGGCGGCCTAGCCCGGGAACGGGTTTTCGAATACATGAAATTCAGCAAGATATTACTGCATCCCTCGCTTTATGAGGCGCAGGCTTATGTATTTCTGGAGGCGCTATATTATGGATTAATGGTAGTGAGCTATGACGTCGGTTATTTGCCATATACCCCAAAATCCTACATTGTCCGGACTAAGGATGATCTGTATCAAAAAACAGCCAAAGCGCTAGAGCAACACCACGTTGGCCGGTCTTATTTGCCGTTAACCATGGAGTATACCGTAGCGCAGTTTAACAAATTATACGGCATTGGTTAGGGATTGTATTATTAAATTACCGGGTTATTGGTGTGTTGGAGTATTGGAATTCTGGAGTGGTGGAGTACTATCAGCCCAGCATCATCATCCCATCATATACGTCGTTCGGTTGCAGTAAATCATAATTCAATTATTCATTTTTTCCTGTAAATGACCGGCAATTACCAAATACCGCAGTAAACATTGGATGAAATTTCCGTAAAACCATTAATCCATTAAATCTACCATTTAACCTTCCACCACTCCATTACTCAGCCGCCCCAATACTCCTACATTTATTAATTAAGCAATTCATGTATTCAATCATTCACTTCCATATTATCTAATACTAATTATGCTCTTCCATCCACTCCAAAGCGGCGCTAACGCTTTTATGATTACCGGAAAATATGAGCGTATCGTATTTTTCAATGGTTAATTTATTAAGGGATTGGGTGATGACTTCATTTTTCCGGATAACGCCGATTATTTTCATATCTTCATAATTCACCGGTTCGAGGCGGTTAATGGCTTTATTAACATGTTTGGAGTACGGCCCGATAAAGAACATTTCATTATCCCGTTCAATATAGTCCAGCATAGCTACTTTCCAGTCTTCCTGCGATTCTTCACTAACAAAAAACCTGTAATGTTCTTTGCGCAATAGATTGGTCTGCACGCGGGCCACATGATCGGGCATTTGATAAAATTTGAGTATGTGTTGAATAAAAATGAGCGATGTTTCCATATCCTGAGCCAGGACCAGGTCGGCGCCCAGTTGATAGACGGTTTCTACCTGGGATAAATAATTAGCCCGGGCAATTATTTTTAATTTTGGATTAATTTGCTTTGCTAAGTTGACCGCCCGCATACACGCGGTGGCATCTGAAATAGCAATAATCATCAACGCTGCTTTTTGGATACCGACCATGTTTAAATTATCCTGACGATCGATATCGCCATAATAGATCGGCTCTCCCTGTGCTTTATATCTTATTACCGTATCAGGATTAATCTCTAAAATGGCATAAGGAATATTCAGGACTTTAAGCGTATTTGCGATATTTTGGCCGTTAAGACCGAATCCGGCAATGATGGTATGTTTTTTAAGGGCAACCGGCTGCTGATCTTTCTTTATTTTTTTCTTGAACACATCGAAACCTGATATATTTTTACCAATCATGAGGGCAAAAGGAATGGAAAACATACTCAAAACAGTTACCGAAAGAAGCAGTTGGTAAAAATCATTGGAAAATAACTGCTGCTCTTTGGATAATTTTAACAATATGAAAGCGAACTCTCCGATATGTGCCAATCCTAAAGCCGTGAATAAGGCCTCATTTAAAGGATGTTTGGATAAGATAAAGATCAGTAATATAATAATTGTTTTGATGACAATGAGCAATATGGTAAATGGGATGATAATGGCAAGATGTTGCCAAAAATAAGCTACATCCACGAACATGCCGATGGATATAAAAAAAATGGAATTGAAAATATGACGTGAAGGAATAATTTCTGTGTTAATTTGATGGGCATATTCGGAATCGGATACGGCCACCCCGGCAATAAAGGCACCGATTGCAAATGAAGCCCCCAACTCATGAGTTATGATAGCAGCTCCAAACAGAAAAACAATGACCGCCACCATTAATAATTCCGGTATACGCATTTTGATTATATTGGAAAAAATTTGCGGTACCAGAAATCGACTGCCCACAAACACCAAGGTAACACCTATAATTGGAATGGCTGTTTGTAACAAAGTTTGCCATGAAATTCCTGCATCCATCTGTAAAATAGACGGCATTATCACCAAAAACGGTATGAGAGAGGCATCTTGAAACAGCAATGTGCCGGTCATTTTTAATCCGGGTGGTGTATTTAAATCATCATTATCTTTCAATAATTTAAGGACCACCGCCGAACTGGACAGAGTAAGTATGAATCCACCGAAAAAAGATTGTTCGGACCCTAAACCAAACCATTGCAGTAAAAAATAGAACACAATCCATGACGGTACTACCTGAAGCCCACCAAAAAAGAAAAAATTCTTTTTCATTCCTTTGATCTTGGTTATAGAAAATTCCAATCCAATGGTGAACATGAGTATGATTATACCGATTTCTGCCAGCACTTCAATTTCTGAAGTTTTCTCAACCAGTTTAAAGGCGGATGGACCGATCAATAGGCCGGTTATCAAAAATCCGATCATGGACGGAATGCGTAACCTGGAAGTAATAAAAATGATTATAACTGCCAGGAGGAGTATCATTATAACGTCTTTTAGCAGTCCCATAATATCGAAGATATTAAAATAAAATTAATATTCAAAAGTTTTATTGAGATTAATGAAATTTTTATTTTTAAACGAGTTATGAATTAGAAAAGTTGAACTCTAACGCTTAAGGCATACACAAACACTTTTTTTCGTGACACACGTCCCGGCATCTATAGCAGGTCATCATTTGTTTTTTGAAAAATCGCAAAAAAACTACCATCGGTCTGGTGTTTATGAGGAAAGGTGCGATACATACCTTCTCTGGAAGCGAAAGGTGCCGTTTCCGGGCTCTTTTGCAGAAAAAATGTATCCACATATTGTCTCAGAAAGCTTTCCACTACTTTTTCATTTTCGAGTGGTTCAATGGTACATGTGGCGTAAATTAACCGGCCATTCCGTTTTAAGATTGAAGCCGCCTGTTTCAGCAATGAACCTTGTAGCTCACTAAACTCCGTTATTTGATGGATATCTCTTCTCCACTTAATATCCGGATGTTTCCTTATGACACCAATACCGGAACAGGGCGCGTCAAGTAAAATGATATCAAACACTGGTTTGAAAGGCGGATATCGACCATCGGCAATCACATAGTATCCTGTATAACCAAAACGCGTCATATTTTCCCGAACTTTTTGCAATCGATTTTTATTTATATCAGCGGCAATAGTGAGTCCCCGGTTTGCCCGTTTTTCTATTATTTGCAGGTATTTACCCCCGGGAGCCGCACTGACATCCAAAACAATATCCGTTTCTTTGATAGACATTGCCTTCACGGGAAGGATGGCACTTTCATCCTGAATACGACACCAATCTTTTTTCAATAATCCGGCATCACGTACACTCTGGACATCTTTAATTTTTAAAACATGAGGAAAATATTGGGACGTTTCGTAGGAAATTTGCTGTGTTTCCATCTTTTGTTTAAAGTCATCGATAGGGATTTTTTTAGTATTAACAATCAGATCAAATGCGGGTGGCTCATTCAATGACCGGCAAAGTTGTTCCGTTTCTTCGATACCCCAAAATTCAATCCATCGTTGGACCAACCAATGTGGAAAGGCATATTGAATGCTGATGCGCTCGGCGGGTTTATGAATCAGATGTTGTGGTATGAGCGTTGATTGTTTGCGTAAATAATTACGTAGAATGCCGTTAACAATTTTACTTTGTCGTAAATTGAGGTGATTTTTAGCTAAATTCACGTATTCATGGACAGTAGCATGTGGTGGAATTTTGTCCACAAAGATAATCTCATAAAGCGCCAACCGAAGCAGAGTTTTCAGTTTATCCATCAACCTTTTGAATTCGCCGGAATAAAGTTGATCTATAATCCAATCGAGATATATCAAATAACGCACCGTACCTGAGGCTAAATGTCGTAATAATCGCTTATCTCGTGCGCTCAATGCAGATTGCGTATACACTTGCTCCAATAAATCGTCCAATCGGGCTCTTTGTTGTTCAAATTTCAATACGATTTTAAAGGCATCATTTCTAGGTGATGATGATTTATTGGATTTCGTTTGATTTTTTGTCATTATAAAAATACAGTTCGTTGGCTTATCCATTATCTGATCATATATGTAATATAATCGGAAATGGGTGGAATCTGAATTTTTTTTCCAAGCACCGAACGGGTTGATTGCATGGAAACGTCAGCCGGTCGGGGATAATCTTTTGTATCCGCAAGAGAAATGGGTTTTAATAATTCATGTCCCTGTCCCAGTTCATCACAGAAGAGTTTTCCCAGTTGCAGTCGATTCAATTTTTGTTGTCCGCACAGATGGAAAATGCCGGTTTCCGGACTAAGCGCTATTTGCCAGATAGCGCGGGCTAATGGACGAATCGCCGTTGGCGTGCGTACTTCATCTTTGAATAAGGTTATTGTTTGGTTCCTATTGATTTTATCCAGAAACCAGTCCACAAAATTAGAAGTATTCCCTATTCCCCTTCCCAATCCCAGTGCTATACGGACTATAGTATAATCCCGAAGGATACTGGCTACGGACTTTTCGCCCTGTAACTTGGTTATACCGTATTGATTAATGGGTTGGGGGGTATCATCTTCCCTGTAAGGTGCATGATGTCCGTCGAATACGATGTCTGTGGATAGATAAACAAAACGACAATCTCTTTGCCTGCACCATTCCGCTAATTCGTATGTGGCTTTAAAGTTGATTTGCCGAGCGGCATCCCCGTCCTTTTCACATTCGCCCATGGAAGACATAGCGGCGGTGTGAATGAGGATATCTACCTTCAGGTCATCCAACTGTTTGGCGACCGGTTGATACAGGTCAAGGAATTCCATGGTTACTTCGGTTTGGTGTGAGGGAGGATTAAAACGATCATCATCCCGGACGGTACCGCTGAGCTTTATCCCTGGCGGACAGCTCAGGTACAAATAATGGCCTATCCAGCCGCTTAAACCGGTGATGAGTACACGTTTCATTGCAGTTTAAAAAAAGGTTTTCAAACGCAGTCCCAGATATTGTGTATTATCGGCATATTGTTTCTGATCCACTTTAAGCTGCCAGCGATTACTCTGCATTTCCCGGTTATGGGATCGAGCCAGGCGCATGGCATTAATCCCGCTTACCAGATGATTCAATAAAATGGCTGTAAAAAAATACACTTCACGGTTGGCAATTTCCGATGCCTGAATACGCTTGCCGTCATAACGAAAACGTAATTCTTTGGATTGCCAGTTCCAGTAATTGACATCGGTTTCCGCATACATATCCGAAAAACGGCGATCTCTTTGACGTTGTTCATTATAAGCATAAATATCATTATACTTTCCGATATCGATCCAGTATTGCTTATCTTTACCCGATGGATTGACGTCCGCATGCTCAACCGCAAAAACGCGATATTCATCCATTAAATGATTGGAATAATGTCGATTTGCCGTCAAACCGCCCCAGGCCAGTAATTCCATGGAAAAGAAAAATAAACCATGATTACGATTTCCCGTATAATATTCACCACTACCCGGTACAACCAAGCTCATTAAGAGTGCTTTTCCCACTGATTTTTTTGCGTCGTTCTCATCCTGAGGTTCAAAAACAGAACCGATATTTTCGTTTAACGGTTTAGCTGAGGGTTGAAAAGTGGCTTCTGTTATGCTTGCTTTCTGTAATGTATACCCCTCTGAAAAAGGTACAGAGAAGTGTGAAGATTGAGCCTGTAAAGAAACAACCGACATAAATACCATAGCTATAAAGGCAATAGATTTCAAAATCAAATATTCACCTGTTTTTATTATATTTAAATGTTATTATTATTGTCTCTAAAATCACCGAGCATTCCTTACCATCGAATCGTCAAACCATATAAATAGGGAGATTGAGCATCATCCCAGCGCTGTTTATTAATATGAAAGGAGTAGTCAATTTTATTATTGTATTGTTTGGCGGCAATAGCAGCATCCACCGCACTGACCAAATGGTTCAGCAAGACGAGATTCAGCATGGTTGTGGCCGTCTGATAATAATCGTTGGAACGATTGCGCATATTACGATACGTCTCTATATTATCCGTTAAAGGTGCATTAAGGTTACTTTCATAGGGATTAGTCGTTCCCACATCATCCCAGCCAATTCCAAATTGTCCCAGATATTTGTAGATCATTTCGTAATATTGCTGGGTTTTGGTTTCAGGTAATATATGGGTATATCCCGGTAAATCCTCCTGAATGCGAAGGAGAGCCAGTCGCTGGTTCTCATCGTAATTGACCAAAAGCCCATCTTGCACTTCAAGGGGTTGCCCGTTCCAGTTACCCGTGTCCACAGCATCTTCATAAACCTTGGCCAGATATTTATCCTCGATCCAATGTGCATCACCAAAGGCTCGCATCCGGGCATCCTCGTCATCTCCCTTGTTATTATAGACCACATTAGCCGTCCAGAAAGCCACCTCCAATCCTACAAATAAGGCCGCCCGCCAATAAGATTTTGTGTAGGTC
>WJIP01000169.1 GCA_014730185.1 Caldithrix sp.
TCATACGTTTCCCTCCTTTTCAATGGCCTTATTAATAAATGAGGCTAATGCAGCATACGTATTCAAGGCATCTGAGGTTGCAGTTTAATTCAACATTACAAGACAATGATTGGAGATGCATTATGTTCACCAATGGAATAATAAGGATTACAATAATCATTCTATAGGCTAGATGCTGTTTAATCACGAAAGAGGAAAACCATTTATGGCCAATGATTTTGCCAAACAAATATTAGAGAACAGACATAACCGGAATGCAATTCTTCCGTCCAAACAGGAAAGTTATCAGTTTATCGATAATCTGATCGAGCTGCTCTATCCCCACTATTCCGGAGAATATGAATACTTTGCACCGGAGGAGATTGACGGACAGTTATCACTGTTAAAGCGGGACCTGAAAAAAATAATGCAGCCCATCAAAAATCAGCTGAAGCAGCCCGTCAATCAGATTGGTTCGGAATTCTTCAAAGCCTTACCCGAAATTTATAACCAACTGTGGATGGATGCCCGGGCCATTTATGAAGGCGATCCCGCAGCCCGAAGTATGGATGAAGTTATTTCCGCTTATCCCGGCTTTTACGCCATTTATACTTATCGCGTGGCCCATGAATTTTACAAGTTGGGTGTACCGATTTTTCCACGGATTATAAGTGAGTATGCTCATATCAAAACCGGTGTCGATATTCATCCGGGAGCCGCAATCGGTGAGTCCTTATTTATTGATCACGGAACGGGGGTTGTCGTGGGACAAACCACAAACATCGGTAAAAATGTTAAAATTTATCAGGGGGTTTCCCTGGGAGCCTTGAGTGTTTCCAAAGAAATGTCCGATACCAAAAGGCATCCTACGATCGAGGATAATGTTGTCATTTATTCCAATGCCACCATCTTAGGGGGAAAAACGGTGATTGGTCATGATAGCATTATTGGTGGAAACGTGTGGTTAACCGAAAGCGTTCCTCCTTATTCCATAGTCTATCATCAGGCTAAAGTGAGCGTCAGACAAAAAGAATCTTCGATGGAATCGGCCCCGGAGTTCATAATTTAAGGAGTATGGAACATGCTATACGATAATATTTTGCAATCGATCGGTAATACCGCCCATGTCCGCATCAATAATCTCTATCCTTCAGAATATGCAGTATGGATGAAACTGGAACGTGCTAATCCGGGTGGCAGCATTAAAGATCGCATTGCCTTATCCATGATCGAAGATGCCGAGGAAAAAGGTATTCTACAACCGGAAAGTGTGATTATCGAGCCCACTTCCGGAAATACCGGCATCGGTTTGGCCATGGTTGCTGCCGTGAAGGGTTATCGGGTTATTTTAGTCATGCCGGAATCTTTATCCCGGGAGCGACGAAAAGTAATGGCCGCGTATGGAGCAGAATTTGAGCTTACTCCTAAAGAAGACGGCATGAAAGGAGCCATCAATCGGGCACAGGAACTGGCCGCCGAATACGAACATTCCTGGATACCTATGCAGTTTAACAATGAGGCAAATACCAAAGTGCACCGTGAAATTACGGCCCGCGAAATATTAAAGGATTTCCCGGATGGCCTGGATTATTTGATCACCGGTGTGGGTACTGGTGGTCATATAACCGGTGTGGCCGAAGTGTTAAAAGCACATTATTCCAATTTAAAAGTGTTCGCCGTCGAACCGGAACTTTCTCCGGTGATTAGTGGTGGTGAACCCGGCAAACATATGATTCAGGGCATCGGCGCCGGATTTATTCCCGATATCCTGAACACCGCTATCCTTGATGATGTTATCCGTGTCGACAATGATGAAGCCTTTCACTACGCCCGGCTTTCAGCGCAAAGAGAGGGGATTTTTGTGGGCATCTCATCCGGAGCTTCTCTTGCAGCGGTCAGCAAAAAATTACATGACATGCCGGAGCAAAGCCGTATTCTGGTTTTTTGTTATGACACGGGGGAACGGTATCTTTCCGTAGAAGGTTTGTTTGATGTGGATTAGCTCAAAGACGGGGCAAATCCTGCCCCGTCAATGACTATGCTGATTATTCAACATGCCTCAACCGTTCCATAAACTGCGAGCGGAGATAAATGTCCGGATTTTTAACTTTAGCATAATTCAACTTGCCTTTGAAATCCTCAACAGATTGAAAGTCATGTTTGTCCATCCATTCGCTTATCTCGTCCAAAAACGTATTAACTTTTTTAAATCCATGGCGATAGAGAACAGAGGCCAATTGCACAGTGGAAGCACCGGCCAACAATAATTTAATAATACTCTCCGAAGAATGAATGCCGGTTGTGGCGGAATAATCGATTTTTACCCGGCCGGATAGAAGAGCTATCCAACGCAGCACATGTTTAATATCATCATTGCTGGTTATGGGAAAAGTAGGTTTGAGATTGACTTCGTCGATATCGATTTCCGGTTCCACAAACCGGTTGAACATCACTAAACCGTTGAGCCCGTTCCGGGCCAGTTTTGCGGCTAAACCGGTTATAGAGGATATGTACATGGATATTTTCATGGCCACCGGAATATCGATCTCTTTTTTCACTGATTTTAAAATATGCAGATATAATTCATCTACAGAGGCCCCGTCGTGACGGGCATCGGTAACCATAGGAAACACATTAAGTTCCAAAGCATCGGCGCCGGCAGAAGCAACCTGCCTGGCAAATTTGGGCCACCATTTGTGAGAGACGCAATTAACGCTGGCTATAACGGGAATTTCAACCCGTTTTTTAGCTTCAGCTATTAAATCACAATATTCCTGCGGACCATACTGTTTATGCAATTCAGCCTGCATATAATCATAGGCTTCGGTATGTGTAATCGTTTTTGGCTTGGACTTTTTGTCATCCTCTTCCAAAATTTCTTCAAAAAGACTTTTTACGACCAGTGCTCCCGCACCCGATTCCTGGCTTGCCTCAATTTTGCCTATAGACTTAGTAAGACCGCTGCTGGCAATAATGATGGGATTTTTAAGTTTTAAGCCCATATACCGCGTTTCAAGATTAACCATGTAATGCTCCTTTTGTTCACTTCAAATCGTAATTGTCAATCATATTTTAATTTCATATATCCTAAATTCAAAAGCAAGCCGCATAACAAATTCTCTCCGTCCTTTTTTTCTTATTTCGGCATTTTTATCGATTGTAACAAGTCTGAGCTTTATAAAATATCAGGCCAAATTTTCCTTGTCCACGTATTATCTATAATATAACCTGAGACGGTTTAAGTAAAAATTTCGTTTGTGATGAGGGCGGGCAAAACGTTGGATAATAAAAAAACACTAACCCTCCCGAAGAAGGGGAGGGTTAGTGAGATGGATGGTTTAATAATAGATATTTAAACCAATATTAATCCACCGTGGCAATCCGAAATACACTTCGGCATCATCGGCATCATGATCACCATCGAAAGAGTTAAAACGACTGTTATCGGTGGCATCGCGCACATACTCCGTATCCAGTAAATTGAAGACATGGGCAAACAGTCTTATTTTTGCTCCACTGACATGAACGGGCAGATCGTAGGTGGCATGAAATTCGAACAGACCATAAGCCGGAGACTGCCAGGGATCTGTTGTTATACTGGGATCGGTACGAGTGAATGGATCCCAATCGGCATAATAGCGATCATAATATTTATAGACCAATTGCGCCTCGAAATTTTGTACGGGAAATATACTTCCGGCTAAGGCTAACTGCGTTTGCGGTGCATCACCCACCTTCAGGTCTTTTACATAATAATTATAGGTTACTTCTTCAGCACCGCCGCTCTCATAATCCTTATAGGTACCGGAAACATCATCCGTATATTGCCACATGCCGTAAGAAGCAGCCATATCTAGTCGGAAAAGGTTTATCGGTTGAAAAGCGGCTTCCACTTCCAAGCCGGTATGCAACTGGTTCATCCCCTGAACGAAAACAAAGCCTTCGCTACCATCCTGATTTACTATACCAATATTTTGCGTACGATCGGTCCACAAGGTATAGTAAACGTTACTTTTCACGAATAATTTTCCGGCCAAACCGCGATAATTGACACCTGCTTCCAGA
>WJIP01000170.1 GCA_014730185.1 Caldithrix sp.
CAATAATTGTATGCCTAGCCTTACAAGATTAATTTCTGAAGACCAGTGATTAACAGATATATTATTATAAAATTTCACTTTTCCTAGGCTAGAAAATTCTTTTTCTGATGTGACAGGTACTGATGGTGTTTTCCAAAAAAAATTATATCCTGCATCTCTTATAATTTTATTATTATTTTGGACAACTGTATAATTCCAAGGAGGATAAAGTAGATTCAATATGGAAATTAGCCCAGCAATGATTAGGGTAATATGATTTTTTTTCATATTGTTATCCCAATTTATTAATAATCACTAAGTCCGAAATTATAAATTACATAACGCCCGCGTTTATGCTGCGGGCCAATAAGCAAGACGGCAGCCAAGAAGCGTGCCTCCGTCAGCTTGAAACGCATGGTTAAACTGCAAAATTTATTGGGTACTAAAAAAGTATAAATCCTATTGAAATATTGCCTTGAATATAAAGCCTTGATTTGTAATCCGGATTACTAAGCTTATATACTTTTTCACCCTCTTGTGTATCCTGCAAAATCTTTCTATCACCAACTAAAAGAAAATCGTAGCTTGGGCCTAAACTTAACTTTATGATAATAATGCTTATTCTATAACCTATGGAACCTCGAAAACCAATCGATAAATATTTTAATTTATCTTTACCTCTAATTGAATCAGGCGATGAAGTTGATAAAATACTATGCAATTCATCATTCCAATTTATATTCTCTTGTCCATATGCAACTTTAGGTGAGTATTCATAGAAAAGATTTTGGAATAAAAAGTTATCTGAAAAATTTAAAAAAATGCCAAAATATAAAGCTTTGGACTCAACCTTATTAAAAAGCAATTCAGATTTATTATAATTTGCATATCTTGTATAAAATGACAGGCTTCGATTTGATGTAATAAATGTCTCAAATTCCAGATCTACAAAATAGCCGTCAAATGTTAGGAATGGTTTTTCATAAGGAACTGTTGTTATTCCCCCATATTTTCCTGAGCCAATATTTAAATGTAAAATTGATTTTGCCGTTGAATTGATAACAAAAATGAAAAGAATTATACAAAAGAAGTTAATCTTCATATTTGCCTCAAACTATAATGGGCATAAGCAGTTTAACATCCGCGTTTAAGCTGCGAGTCACCAAGCATGACGGCAGCCAGGAAGCGTGCCTCCGTCAGCTTGAAACGCATGGTTGGACTAAGCCGCTTTGCGGCAGAGTCTTTAATATTCCTATAATTTAATTTATAATGCAGTAGCAACGGTCAGAGAAATGAGTCTCCCTTTAATTTATATTTATTGTACCCTATACAGTAAATACCAAAAAGAAAAAGGAGACTCAAATGGATATTCTTCTTCAAGCCATTATTCAGGACCTGCAACTGGCCGGTTACAGCCCACGGACGGTTGAAGCCTATTCCTACCATGTGAAGAAGTTTCTTGAGTATTTCAACAAAGACCCTAAACTCATCTGCGAAGACGAGATTAAAGCGTATTTTCTTTTTCTGAAATATAAGAAAAAGTTATCGGGATCAGCAAGCGCCCAGGCCATTTCCGGAATCAAGTTTATGTTCCAAAAGACACTGAATACGGATTTCAAGGTATTTGGTATTGTTAAGAATCCCAGGGGGAAAAAATTACCGGTTGTATTAACCCGCGAGGAGGTCTGCTCTGTTCTTACAAAAGTGCGTGTGTTAAGGCATCGCGCCTGTCTTACGCTGATCTATTCCTGTGGCCTGCGGCTGCACGAAGCCACCAACATTGCGCCGGCGGATATCGATTCCAAACGGATGATGGTGCATATCAAAGCGGGTAAAGGACGCAAGGACCGCCTGGTGCCGCTGCCAAAGTCCACTCTGCTCTTGTTAAGAACTTTTTATAAAACCCATCGCAATAAATCCTTCATCTTCCCTGCGCCGGGACGCGGTGGCCATGGTGATGCCGCATCTACAAAACCACTTCCTGATTCCAGCGTGCAAACGGTACTTAAAAAAGCGCTGCGACAGGCAGCTATCATTAAAAATGTATCGGTTCATAATCTGCGCCATTCCTATGCCACGCACCTGTTAGAAGCCGGTATCGACATCCGGATCATCCAGAAATACTTAGGACATGATTCCATTTCTTCCACTATGATCTATACCCATTTAACCCCGCTCATCATTGAGAATGTGCATCCCAAAATTGATCGTTTAATGGCGGCGCTGTGGCGGCCCAAACGCCTGTAATCCAGGATATTTTCAGGCAATACGGCCCGAAATATTTACAGAAATTCGGCGCAAAGATACCGGCGATACATAAAAAAGCGCTTTGGGCTATTATAAACTGCCGTAGCAAAAATCTGGGCGGGGAAATATGGTTTTGCGGCAAGTGCAAAGAATATCATTACAGTTATCATTCCTGCCAAAACCGTCATTGTGTTGTTTGTCAGAATGACGATGCTACCGACTGGATAGCAAAGTGCAAAGGCAACCTGTTGCCCTTAACCTATTTCCTGGCCACCTTCACCATCCCCGAACCGTTAAGAAAGCTATGCAGACAAAATCAGAAGCTGTTTTATAATATTCTTTTTAAAGCATCAACCGACGCCTTAAAAACGCTGGCCAAAGATGAAAAATATCTCGGCGCCGAAATGGGATTTATCGGCATCCTGCATAGTTGGACACGAGCCATGATGTATCATCCCCATGTGCACTATCTGATCCCGGGTGGAGGTATTTCCAATGACGGCAACAGGGTTCGTTTTAGTCATGATGATTTCCTGATGCACGTCAAGCCGTTGTCAATCATCTTCAAAGCAAAATTCAGAGACTTGTTAAAACAACAGGAGCCGGATATTTTCAATAAAATACAGCCCGCTACCTGGAAAGGGCCCTGGGTGGTCCATATCAAAGCGGTTGGGGATGGTGCAAAAGCGCTGGAATACATGGGACGCTATCTCTTCCGTGTGGCTATTTCTAATAATCGTATTATCAAAGTTGAAGAAGGAAAAGTGACTTTCCGCTATGTTGACTATAAAAGCGGAAAAAGTAAAATCGTAAACCTGGATGCCTTAGAATTTATCCGAAGATTCCTTACTCATGTGCTGCCGCACAATTTTATGAAGGTCCGCTACTACGGCTTTCTGGCCGCTGCTTCCAGGAAAAAGTTAGCCCGACTAAAAAAACTTCTTTTCGCCGATGAGCTGAACACGGTTGAAACACCAGCAAGACAAGCGGATGTCAAAATTCTGCTATGTCCGCTCTGTGGCAACCAACTTACCTGGATCAGGTCCTTACCGGTTGGGGCAGAGCATGATCCGTAATCAATCTGTTTTTTATGAAACTGGTTTTTTATTCAAATATCCCACGTCGGGTAGTGGATAAGTACGTCCCTTTTTAACCAACACTCATAAAAAGAAAGGTAAAATAATTTTGAAAAGAACAGGTTGGAACAAATTCAATTTCGCAAATAGAAAAAGTATTTAAAATTCCCCATCTATCATCATTTCTTTTGCTATCGTAAACAAAAAGAAATCCTCAATACAACCAAAATCCCCGGCAAACCGGCCAAGTCCAACACCGGTATGAAACGTTGGCTTCAGCTCGATAGCTCTTTGATAACCTTTGGTATCAGTCGCAACGTTTCTATACCTTATTTTGTTATACAGAACGTCTCCCACGAATAAATTTAACTCCTGTCCATATTAAAGTAACCAAAATGCTTAAGCTTAACACGGCAGTAAATTGCCAAAAAAATTGTGAATCGGCAGCATCTTGAACAAAGTTTAAAGCAGCATTTC
>WJIP01000171.1 GCA_014730185.1 Caldithrix sp.
ATCAAACACTATTGGTTGGCAACACACTTCGCAATCTTCTTCATACATTTAGTTCCTGACCAAGCGATCAATCAATATGGTAATGAATTCGCCGCAGTAAGGACACATAGCCTCGTATTCTTCCATCATTTCCATGGATTGTTCCTTTTCATCATATTGTTCATAACCGACATGGTAGTAATTATAAGTTACTGATGGAGTAAACTGGTATGCAAGATGTTGAATCTTTTTTTAATGGTATCTCAGCGGACACTCTGAAAAATATGGGACATTCAACAAAACATATCGAAGTATAGATTTAAGAAAAAGTCGTTTAGCTTAGCTTGATTATTAAAACATCTCATTACTATTCATAGGTTAAAAAGTCTTCAATGGGTATGCGACCGATATAGCGCCGTTTATCATCGGAATAAAATAAGTAATCATCCGACAGACAAAAGGCATAGGTATGCCGCGAAGGAATTGGTTTTGATTCTTCAAATGCACCGGTTGTTAAATTAAAGATAGTGATTGCTGATGTATATTTTAGAGCATACAGTTTATTAAACAATTTACTAAGCGAAAACGTAAGTTCGGAATAAGGTTGTGATTTTACAAAATTGCCGTTATAGTCATACGTTAATAATAGTTGATTAGATCTTGTAGTATGGTAGAGGTATCCTTGTTCACTTTCTAAGCCGGTAATGGTTGTATCGTGATAATGGTCATAATAGATAATATATTTTTCATTTCCTGTATCCAGGTTTTGTCTTCGAATGGACCGTGGACTGTCTGTGTAGCATAAATAAATCGAATCCACCGTAATATAATTATGCGAAACATAATCAACTAATGGCTCTTCCCTGCCGGTTTGGTCATTAATGAGGTAAATGCCATAACTTCCTGAGACACGATAGTAAAAATTACCATCCTTATAATCGACATCATCGATATAGGCAATATCTTTATGCTTCGGAAAAGGCAATTCATCATACAACTTGTAAACTTCTCCCGATGGATAGGGGTATTGACACATGGTAACGGAAGAATCTATCGCAACAATCGATGAATCGAATAATTCATAACGGATTTGGAAATCGTAGAACAATACATCTTCACCGACGTTGATCCCCAACTTAAATTGCGGGCGATAATGACCATATCTTCCGGTATATTTTGGTACTACCGTATCCCGCAATGTATAGACTAAACTATCCTTTTGATACAATCGTATTGCGGAAACGGACTTCGATTTCAGAATTAAATGATCGCTGTTTTGAACCACAAGGCTGTCATAATCCGTTTGTATAACTTTTATCTGATGAAGTTTGCCTGCATCCGGTATCATTTGTTTGCTCTCTGGGGGTGCGGGCACGGAAGTGGTATCCAATTTACAGGCAATAATGATTAGGGAAATGAATAATATGCTGAATTTAAAAGTATCCATTTCAATTCCTTTCAATTTGGACGATTAATACCTTGAAATCAGAAAAACAGCAATGACCGGTCGCTGTGTATGCGCCATGCATCCAAAGTCAGGTAAACGTATGGTATTTTTACAGCAGCCTCTTCTTTAAAATTGACAACATTCTCAAAACAGATAAACACCTTTTAGTTTAAGTGCGGCCTGGTGGGCTTCCGTAAAAGCACCGGATAAAATTTGGATAATAATACAATTCATTGGCCATTGCCATAGGTAACGGCAGATTTTTTGCCGATATCCATTTTATTTTTTTAAATCAAACTTATAACCTGTTGATCGAACCGTTATTTACCCAACAAGTCATCGACACGAGTCAGCTGATAGCCCCGGTTTTGCAACTGCCGGATCAACCGATCCAGATGCTTATATAATTTATCTTGCCG
Source organism: Caldithrix sp. (assembly GCA_014730185.1). GTDB lineage: Bacteria > Calditrichota > Calditrichia > Calditrichales > Calditrichaceae > WJIP01. Next base: position 1,846 of record WJIP01000171.1, read on the forward strand.
GTCGGGATGTGTACCCAGATGCATAAGTAATAAATAACCGTTCAATCCATTGGTATTAGCATTATCCTGTTGTAATATACTTTCAATAATCGTTTGGCTGTCCCGATAATTTGGCCCCATGCCCGGCGTTGTGTAATCGGCTTGAGACAAAGTACCCGGCGTAAAATTGATTAACTGCAAACCAACCCTGGTGGTCCACCGGCTAATGGTGTGATTGTACCATTCATACGGCGGTAGAAAATAAGGGGCATCACTGCGGTCCAGACCAAAGCGACTCATGGCCTGATAATTGGCCTGCAGGTCTTTCAGAAAAGTTTCCTGATCAACGAGCAGACTGTCCCGTTTTTCCCAATCGCAATACAACACATGCTGATCCGAATGCGCACCCAGATAATGGCCGTCATTACGCAGGGTCCGAATGAGCTGGGCATGTTTACTATCGCGATAAAACCGGCCGGTCAAAAAAAATGAGGCCTGCACCTTATGCTTTTTGAGCACCTGGCGAATATGCTGACCACCGTCCGCATAGCGGTCGCCACTGAAAATCAGAGCAAACTGTTTTTTGTTCTGCGAACCACGGATAAGTGCGCCGTGGCTTCGAGTATTTTCCCCGTAAGTTCGGTTTCCATCCTGCTGATAACGTCCGGCGTTGGCCATGGCTGCCATGTAGTACATCAAGGTGGCCGTGCCATCCATGGTCGGTTCGTTGGTGGAATAATCGCTGACATCATCATGATAGACAGCCAATGTTGATTGGAATTGGGCAAACTCATCCGCTTCACTGAGATGTACTCCCTTGAGACGGTTAAAAATAGAGGTATACACCGGCCCGTCGATCAGACCACCGTCCTGCGGATAATCGTACAGATGGGAAAAAGCAGAATGCGGATCCCGGGGGTAAACACCGTCCTGCGGCAGACCGATGATCATACTGGTTCCCCAGGGATTACAACCCAGCAACCAGTCCCGCATGGCCATCTCCATGGGCCGATAGCTTTCATCACCGCTCAGTTTACGGTACAAATAACATTGGGTGGCCATAGTCGCCACCAGATTATTGGAACACCATATAAAGGGCACACCCATAAAAAAAGCATTGTTTTGGCCCCGTTGCCATACACGCTCGATGCCCCGCCGGTAATATTTGATCAACGTGTCTCTGACTACACCGGTTGAATGGCGAGCCAATTCATAATGCCCTATATTGATGAAAGGATACCATTGATAGTGGCGGGCCGTATCGGCGCCCATCCATGGCGTTACCGGCTCCATTTGGCTGTACTGTTCGGCGTAATCCCCATAGAATTCATCTCCGGTCAGGGCGAAGAGTGCGGCGGCACCCAGCTCCATATCGTCTGTCCAATTATTCTCCTCGTAAAAATAAGGGGCTTTGCAGGGCGCGGTTTGGGTGTTACCGGGAGCAGCCAAACCGAAGTTGAAAGCCGACCTTGCTCTCTTAGACAATTTGGATGCAAACTCGGCGTCGCGGTTAGCAAAAATTTTTGCCCCTAAAGCCATAGCCGACGCAATTTTACCGGCCGTGGAGGCGGTACCTTCGGTATGGTTCTGGTATTCAAATATACCCTGTGGTTGGCCGGAATTGAAATACACGGGACGCTCAAAACCTTTGCCGTAATCTACCGAGTCTTTAGTTGGCAGACGAAAACCGGCATGATCCCGGTCATCGGCAATTTGATTAAACATCCAGTCATTTCTCGGATGCATTTTCAACAACCATTGTAAACCCCATCGGGCTTCATCCCCAACATCCGCCTGACCGTTGCCCCCCGGCAATCCGTTGGCCTTATGTCCATCTTTGAAAACCAAGGGATAATCCCGCCATGCCAATAACAGATTGTAGACAGCATTGGCCGACGTGGTCACATACTGCAAATAATCCGCCGCATCGTGCCAGCCGCCGGTAACATCAATCTGTGTGCTGTCCGGCATGGGACCGTAAATAGTGTAACCATCATGGGTATGACAGGAATCTCTTAAGAAGGGGTTGAAACCACAGCGCTGCAGCCGCATGTAACGCAGCAAAAAGTCAGGCACACCGGCATAAATATCCGCACTGATGGTAAACGATGGTGATTGCACCCCCGCAGCCTCCACCCGAAATCGCCCATTTTGGCGAAAAGCACTGAAATCCAGACGATAACTGGAAGCAAACGGCCCGTAAGCACCGGTATATTTTACTTTGTCGGAACCGAATACCACCTTACCATCGGAGTCATTCTTTAACCTAAACTGTTCAATATGCAAATTGTGTTTACTGACCAGCACCACCGTTTTATGATCCTGAGGCAAATAACCCAACTGATTAATGCGAATCCAGCTGTTCTCGGTAATGGTTTGCTTGGAGCATGAACTGGTTGTCAGGATCAGACTGCTGCTGAATAACATTACGACGAGTAAAGCCAAATGGCCAAATCTTACCGGCACACCGCCTCCGTTTAGATATTTTGGTTGCTGATTAAAATATAAAAAAAAATACACCAAAATAATATAAATCCGCTAAAATAATTGATGATCAATCAGACCAAATTGTATTGCATGGAACGCCTATGACCAATAAATTGATTCTAAAGTTTAAGTCTCTGAATTCAATATGAATAAGGCTCCTTAACCGATGCAATTAATATATATATTAAAAATTTGTCTTTTGTTGTGTTTATTATATCCAGCTTGCGAAGGAGGTAATGATATTATGATGGAAGAAGATGATCATAAACTTAGTGTCAGTCCAAGTGTGGAAAACCAAACCAACCGTTACCGTTTTGAACTGCATGCCGATAGCTTAACCAGCGAAATCAGCGATACGCTCAACTTTACTTCCGATCAACTCATTTTGCCCCTAACGGTAGTTAATTACACGTCCGGATCGGCCAATTTTCGTATTCTGGATCAGAATGAGCAACCCATTGTACAAGAGCCGTTAAACCAAAACCGGATTGTTACACTTACGCAAATACCGGCGCGCACGCCCCGCTTCATTCGGTTCGAATTTTCCGATTACTCCGGCAATATTTCCTTGGTTTTGAAGGGAAACTGATTGTTTTTTCCCTTTGCCCCGCTACACCATTCATCCGAACACAGGTTTTCAGAAGGCTCAGATCACCTTTTATGATATTATATGCTTGTAAAAATCACTGTGAGTTGCTGTAGCAAATAAATTTTACTATGTTTCAAACGGTTAAACAATAAAACACGACATATTGTAGGAGGATACAATTTGGCTCAGCAAGATAAGAAACCTCCCTTACTTGAAAAATTGTCGCCCACCACCAACGCCCTGTTGAAAAATGATGTTTGGACATTGCAAAACGATTTTGTTAAGCATCTGGAATTTTCCCAGGGTAAGGACAAATATACCTCAACTTCGCATGATTTTTATAAGAGTCTGGTGTATACTGTGCGTGACCGATTGTTCGAGCGATGGATTGAAACCCAGCAAACGTATTACAAAAAAGACGTTAAACGGGTGTATTACATTTCCATGGAGTATATGCTGGGCCGCCTGCTGAGCAACGCCTTGTTGAATCTGAAACTGACGGAAAACCTTAAACAGGGATTATGGGAGCTGGGCCTGGATTTGGAAGAACTGCAGCAGAACGAACATGATGCCGGTCTGGGCAATGGCGGGTTGGGCCGCCTGGCGGCCTGTTTTCTGGATTCCATGGCCACTCTGGAATTACCGGCGCAGGGCTATGGCATTCGGTATGAATACGGTATCTTTTCGCAAAAAATTCAAAACGGAAGGCAATACGAGGCCCCGGATCCCTGGCTACAATTTGGCAATCCCTGGGAAATCGAACGACCCGAATACAACTATCGCATTCAGTTTTACGGCCGCAACGAAGCTTACACCGACGATCAGGGCCGGGAACGGTTTCATCTGGTCGATACTGAAGACGTGCTGGCCGTAGCTTACGACACACCTATTCCCGGTTACGGCAATAATACGGTGAATAATCTGCGTTTATGGGCTGCCAAATCCACACAAGAATTTAATCTTGAATATTTCAATCACGGAGATTACGACCGGGCTGTGGAAGACAAGGCTAACGCTGAACTGATTTCTAAAGTGCTGTATCCCCGTGATGATTTTATTGAAGGCCGTGAACTGCGCCTTAAACAGGAGTTCTTTCTGGTGTCCGCCACCTTACAGGATATCCTGCGCCGATATAAACGAACCCACGACAATTTTGATGCTTTTCCTCAAAAAGTCGCCATCCAGCTTAACGACACCCATCCGGCATTATGCATACCGGAATTGATGCGGTTACTGATGGACAGGGAGTTCATGTCATGGAAACAAGCATGGGATATTGTGATACAAGTTTTTGCATACACCAATCATACCATTCTGCCCGAAGCCCTGGAAACATGGCGTACATCACTGATGGAAAAAATACTGCCCCGCCATCTGCAAATCATTTACGAGATCAACCGCCGGTTTCTGGAAGAGAATAAAAAACAGTATCCCAAAAACATAAAGCGCTTACAACGCATATCAATGGTCAGCGAAGAAGACGACAAACGTATCCGCATGGCCCATCTGGCCATTGTAGGTAGTCATTCGGTAAACGGTGTAGCCGATCTGCATACAAAAATAATTAAAAAAGATATTTTCCGCGATTTTCACGATATCTGGCCCGATAAATTTAACAATAAAACCAACGGGATCACCCAGCGACGATGGCTTAAACTGGCCAATCCCCTGCTGGCTGAGCTGATTTCCGATGTTATAGGTGATCAATGGTTAACCCATTTACCTCACCTTAAACAATTACAGGATAAGCGCAACGATACAGGCTTTAAGGATCAATGGAATGAGGCCAAATACAAAAACAAAGAATGCCTGGCTCAGTATATCCAATCGGAACTGGGCACTCAAGTAAATCCCGATTCCATTTTTGATTGCCATATTAAGCGCATTCATGAATATAAAAGACAATTAATGAACATTATGCGGGTCATTGATTTATATTATACGATTAAAGATAAACCCGATGCTGATGTTGCCCCCAGAACAGTGATCTTTGCCGGTAAAGCAGCACCGGCCTATACCACCGCCAAACTGATCATCCGTCTGATTCACGACGTGGCCGCCAAAGTCAATAGCGACGAGACCATTGGTGAACGATTGAAGATCGTATTTATGCCCGATTTTTCCGTATCTCTTGCTCAGCTGATCATACCGGCAGCCGACCTGTCCGAGCAGATATCAACTGCCGGAATGGAGGCCTCGGGTACTGGAAACATGAAATTCGCCCTCAACGGCGCACCAACCATCGGCACGCTGGACGGCGCCAATATCGAAATCCGCGATGAAGTGGGTAACGATAATATTTTTATTTTCGGCATGACAGCCGATGAAGTGGCTCAAAAACGAACCGAAAGCTACAACCCCCAATCCCTTTATCAACAAGACCCGCGGTTAAAGCGGGTTATTGACGGTATCCAGAACGGCGAATTTTCCCCGGATGAAACGCAGCGCTACAAACCATTAGCCGATAATTTATTAAGCAGTGATTATTTCATGGTATTGGCCGATTTTAAGGCCTATGTCAGTATGCAACAAAACGTGGATAAAGCGTTCAAGGATAAACAACGCTGGACGTCCATTTCCATACAGAATACAGCGGGTAGCGGTGTGTTTTCCAGTGACCGCACCATCGGCCAATATGCTAAGGAAATCTGGAATATTGAACCGGTTTCCATCAAACTGAACAAAGATAGCAACACATAGACATAACCTAAAACAAGAAATTCACTTTTAGCGACGTCTATCATTTAATCCGAATAAATATGGGAGATATATCACATGAAGCTTGGCATTTTTGGTAAAAAATCAGAAACAACTGTGGGATTTATCGGACTGGGAATTATGGGTAGCCGCATGGCGGAAAACCTGGCCAAAGCGGAAATACCATTATTTGTTTATAACCGAACAAAAGAAAAAGCGGAAGAACTGCTCAAATATCCTAATGTCACCTGGAAGGATAGTCCGGCCAAAGTAGCTAAGGAAGTGGATGTGCTGTTTACCATGCTATCCACGCCGCAAATAGTGGAAGAACTGGCTTACGGTGATGACGGATTTTTAACTAAACTTAAAAAAACCAGTACATGGGTGGATTGTACAACCGTCAATCCGCAATTTTCCATGACCATGGCCGACAACAGCCTGAAGCGAGCCATTCATTTTCTGGATGCGCCGGCGGCAGGCTCCGCCGAACCGGCCCAAAATGGGGAGCTCACGTTCTTTGTGGGCGGTGAAAACGCACAAATCAAAAAATGTGAACCTTATTTTAATGCCATGGGGAAACAAGTGATTCATGTGGGTAAATACGGTAAGGGTTCGGCATTGAAAATGGTGTTTAATCTGATGCTGGGACAGGCGATGCAGGGATTTGCCGAGGGCATGTTACTGGGCGAATCCCTGGGCTTGTCTCAGGACTTTTTATTTGATACCCTGTTGCAATCACCGGTAGCCGCTCCCTTTCTGGCCAATAAGCGTACATTTTTATCCAGAGAAGAGAATCCCACAGAGTTTCCCCTGTGGCTGATGCAAAAGGATTTACAGTTAGCGGCGGATACCGCCTACGCTCATGACCTGAGTCTGCCGGCGGTGAACCATATTAAAGAAATATACAGCCTGGCCCGGCAAAAGGGCATGGGTGACAAAGACTTTTCGGCCATTTATCAATTTCTGAAGCCGAAGACGGATCAGTCCTGACAGCCAGTAATTGAACCGATTCCATTCGATCGGTTTTTGCCAAGGCTATTATGCATTAAAAATCACCTGAAGAGCCTATGGCGACAATCAACCTTTTATACTTCCCGCCGTTGCGGAAGGACTTTATAGGGGAAATAAACAAATAGCGGCTTTTCATGACCTGTTTTTATCTGGAACGATATACATTATGAAATAGTGGATTATTGGATGCCATTAACGCGTTTAACGGGTTTGCGATTAAATTGTCCTTCCTAAAATATAATGCAATCTATTAACGATGTGAGGTCACCATGCATTATCAAAATGAAGTGGAAATCCATGTGCCTCGTGAACACGTAATCCAATTATTCGATAATCCGGATAATATGAAGCACTGGCAGCCCGGTTTGCTGGATTATGAACCGCTGGACAATAAAAGCGGGCAGGTGGGCGCCCAAACCAGATTACGGTTCAAGATGCGCAACAAGGAAATGGAAATGACGGAAACCGTATTAAAAAAGGAACTGCCCGAGCTGATTGAAACCTCCTATGAAACCAAGGGTGTGTACAATGTGGTATGTAATCGATTTATAAGCCTGGACGATCACAAAACCCAATGGATATCCCAAAATGAATTCAAATTCGATAGTTTTATGATGAAATTATTTGGCGCCCTCATGCCCGGTATGTTTAAAAAACAATCCCAGCATTATATGGATTTATTTAAAGAATTTGCCGAAAGTAGGCATCAATCGTAATGGAGAAATTCCTGCTTCATTCAAAAAGGCTGAGCTGATTATCATCCTTTTTGGGAGGTTTACGATAATCCGACGACTCGCGTTGTAATAAATCTTCCTCAATTTTATCAAGAAACGGGCTGCGGTTAGGTCTGTGCATTCGGCCCATTAGTTCCCTTTTATCGGCATAGCTGATATAGAGCCGCTGTGCGGCCCGTGTCATACCCACATACAATAAGCGTCTTTCTTCCGCCTCGTCCGCTTCCTGTCCCGGAAACAAACGTAACGGCAATAAATGATCCTCGCAGCCCACAATAAAAACAACGGGGAACTCCAGACCCTTAGACGCATGAAGGGTCATCAGCCTCACCTGTTCCAATTGCGGCTGATACTGCTCCACACCGCTTTCCAGCAACGCCCGCCGAATAAAAACCGCTAAATCAGGGCCACAGCTATCGGCCATATCAAGCACTTTATTCAGTATCCTCTCATCGTGTCCGCTTGTTAAATCCGGAAAAAGCATTACGATCCGGTTGATCGTGTCGGTAACGGCATCTTGGGTATGCAAATGCTGCATGTCCCGGGCCGTTAAACGTTGCATCTGCGGAGTGGCATCGATCAGCAACGGATGATGACCATCCTGCAG
>WJIP01000172.1 GCA_014730185.1 Caldithrix sp.
AAGCATATGTGGGAAAAATTATCCCTACCACTGGCCATTGTTCCGGATACCCTTCAGGCATTGCAACAACTGGCTCAAATCCATCGCAAGCGTTTTGAAATTCCTGTAATATCGATCACCGGTTCCAATGGTAAAACCACGGTTAAGGAAATGCTGGCCACCATCCTGAATGGTAAACGATTGGTACACAAAACCGCCGGCAATTTGAATAATCATATTGGTTGTCCGTTAACCTTAATGCAATTAAAGGCTTCTCATGAAGCGGCGGTCATCGAATTGGGTACCAACCATCCGGGTGAAATTGAATTGTTAGCCCAAATTACCAAGCCGACCGATGCAATTATCACCAATATTGGTCCGGCACATCTGGAATTTTTTAAAGATTTGGCCGGAGTGACCCGTGAAAAGTTAGCATTATTCAAGGAAACACCCGCAGGGGGTACCATATATAAAAACCTGGATGATCCAAATATATCCGGTTATAAAAATGCCGATGTACAACATATAACTTACAGCCTGAATAAACCGGCGGACGTTCGGGGCAGGTTGCATAAAGTGAATGAGCAAGGCCGAGGAATATTCAGACTGAATGATAAAACGGATATTCAATTAAAAACGCCGGGTTTGCATAATGTTTATAATGCTCTGGCCGCCGCTGCTGTGGCTTTAAACACCGGATTCGATGAATTCGAAATAAAGGATGCCCTGGAGGACTATTATTCATACGATCAACGGATGCAAATTGAACACTGGCATGGTGCAACAATTATTAATGACAGTTATAACGCAAATCCGGAATCCATGCGTATGGCGTTACAGACCTTAGAAAACATACAAACCTCCGGACGTATTTTTATCGTTATTGGTGATATGTTTGAGCTGGGTGAGGACGCCATAATTCAGCATCAACGGATTATTGAGGAAAGTCTGCAATTACATCCCGGAGGGGTTTTTGTTATAGGCCCCCTCATGCATCAGGCTTGTAACAATATTATACCAAAGGATGGTACCGATTTGGTATCGTTTGAGAGCCATGATGCAATACGTATGAGATTAAGCAGGGAATTAAAAGCCAACGATATTGTACTTATAAAAGGGTCGCGGGGGATGAAGATGGAAAAAATTATCCAGGGTTTAATTACCTGATTTAATCATAATCTAAATGGTGGTGCATTAATCATGCTATGGAAGTTTTTATATCAGTTTTCCGAGTGGTTTTTCGGGTTTAATGTTTTCCGGTATATTACCGTACGCGCTACCCTGGCGGCAATTACGGCCCTATTTATCGCCCTTGTCATCGGACCGAAAATTATTGCATTGTTAAAAAAACATCAGATTGGTGAAGAAATACGTATTGAGGGACCGGATTCCCATCAGAAGAAAAAAGGCACACCCACCATGGGCGGCTTAATCATCTTGATGGCCGTAGGGATTTCTACGTTGCTATGGGCGGAAATCAACAATATGTATTTTCTGATCATATTCGTCGCTACTATGATACTGGGTGTCGTGGGTTATATTGATGATTATATGAAATCGGTTTTGAAGCTGCAAAAAGGACTTATTGCCAAATATAAATTAACCGGGCAATTAGGATTGGGTCTGATTATCGGACTGATAATTTACTTTCACCCGTACTTTGAAGGATTACATTCGAATTCCAGTGTACCGTTCTTCAAGAATTTGGAAATTGATTTTGGGATTTTCTACATCCCTGTAATCATATTTATTGTGGCAGGAGCATCTAACGCTGTCAATCTAACGGATGGCCTGGATGGCTTGGCTGCCGGGTTATCGGCTGTGGCTTTTATTGCTATGGCCGGTATTGCCTATGTATCCAGCCATGTGAAGTTTAGCGATTATCTGAATATCATTTACTTACCGGGCTCTCAGGAGGTGGCCGTTTTTTGTCTGGCACTATTCGGCGCCGCTATAGGTTTCTTGTGGTACAATGCCTATCCGGCACAGGTATTTATGGGAGATACGGGTTCGCTGGCATTGGGCGGAGCCCTGGGTACGGCGGCGGTTCTATTAAAAAAAGAATTATTGCTGATTTTGATTGGTGGTATTTTTATTTTTGAGGTCCTCTCGGTCATTATTCAAACCACCTATTTCAAATATACGAAGCGCAAGTATGGCGAAGGACAACGTATCTTCCGTATGGCGCCGATTCATCATCATTTTGAACTAAAAGGCTGGCACGAGGCTAAAGTGGTCGTGCGTTTTTGGATCATTGGTATATTACTGGCTCTTTTGAGCCTTAGTACATTTAAAACACAATAGCGATTGATTGGATGAACAACCATTGCAAAATATGAGCGATAAAAAGGTAACGGTGCTGGGAGCTGCCCGCAGCGGTTTAGCAGCAGCCAGAATGCTAAAACGCCAGGGAACGCCGGTTTTTGTAAGCGATATTGCTGAAAAAGAAAACAAAACAGCGCAGGTTCGTGAATTGGAAGCCAATGGTATAGAATATGAATTCGGAAAGCACAGTCAACGATGTTATGACGCCGACATGGTTGTATTGAGTCCGGGTATACCCGTAAAATCGGAAGCCGTACAACAGTTTTTACACAAAAAAATCCCGGTTTATTCTGAGATTGAAGTAGCATCCTGGTTTTGTAAGGCTCCGATTATCGCCATAACGGGTTCCAATGGAAAGACCACCACAACCACCTTGATAGGAGAAATGTTAAAGAAGATATATCCTGATGCGATTGTTGCCGGGAATATCGGTTTGGCTTTATCGGATTTTGTTGAGGATAGTTATTCGGGTACCTGGGTGGTAGTGGAAGTGTCAAGCTTTCAGTTAGAGACCATCGATTCATTTCATCCCCGCATAGCGGCTGTACTAAATTTTGCACCCAATCATTTGGACCGTTATGACCGGTATGAAGATTATCTGAAAGCTAAATGGCGGATTACCAAAAATCTGAAACCTGAGGATCACCTCATTTATAACCTTGCAGATCAAAACCTTTCATCCTGGGTAGAGCCGTTAAATGTACAAAAGCATGGTTTTGATATTAATGGCCGAAAAGAGTCTATCATTGAATTTGTTGAGGGCTGTATCCGGTTTAAGGATGCAGTTTTTATGCGAGAACAAGATATTGCCCTCAGAGGGATGCATAATTATATGAATGTTATGGCCGCCATTTTGGCTGCTGATCTTGCCGGTGTTCCTGCAGATGCAATTAAAGGAACTTTGAGTGAATTTTCCGGTGTGGAGCATCGTCTTGAGTTTGTACGTGAGTTTGATGGTGTCCGCTACATTAATGATTCCAAGGCGACTACGGTGGAGTCCTTGTCTTATGCACTACGTAGTTTTAATGTGCCTGTAGTGCTCATTGCAGGTGGAAAAGACAAAGGCAGTAATTTTAGTGCACTCAATCAACTCATCCGGGAGCGCACCAAAGCTGTGGTATTGATTGGCAGTGCTACGGAAAAGATGGCTGAGACTTGGAAAACGTTCAAGCCAATACATCCCGCCCAATCCATGGAAGATGCCGTGAATAAAGCGCGGTCCATAGCGGCTCCAGGAGAAGTGGTTCTTTTATCCCCCGCGTGTGCCAGTTTCGATATGTTTAATGATTTTGAAGACAGAGGACGTTGTTTTAAAGCAATCGTCTCTGATTTATAAAGGGTAGGGTATGAATAATCCGGGAAAAGTAGATAGAGTCATTCTGACCATTGTTATTGTCCTTATGGTGGGTGGATTACTCATGGTGTTCAGCGCCAGTTCTATGATATCCAATATCAAGTATCAGTCCCTTACACATTTTTTCTTCCGCCAAATATTCTGGGCGGTGTTAACTTTAACCATGATAGTTGTGATGGCCAGTTATGATTATAAAAAGATTAATAAGAGTGGCAAGCCGTTCTTATTAATATTGCTGACCATTATTTTAC
>WJIP01000173.1 GCA_014730185.1 Caldithrix sp.
ATAATTATTGGGATGCTTTGCGTTGAATAGCTCATAAAACTTTGTCATATGGAATCGTGACACCTCTGATTGCAATTCTCTTGCCTAAAGGATTAGCGAAATTTTAACCGGATTTACCTGCATTTTTTTAAGGCAATGATCCTATATAGAAGGAGATGGTCATGATTTACAAACCGATTCGAACTGCGTTTTTAATTATCACTTTCCTTTTGATGCATCACGCAACCCAGGCTCAGGAACGTACGGTATTGGTACCTAAACCGGTACCCGGATCCCCTTTTCAATACGAAGATACCGAAGATTTATTCGGTAAAGCCTACCGATGGTTTCTGGAAGGGGCTTATCCCCAGGCAGCCGATACATTACGTAAACTGATTGAAGCGACCGGATTCGAACTTGAACCGGATAATTACTACATCATCGTGCCCAATTTCACCGACAAGGTCACACCCATTGGATTGTTTTACAAAGATCAGGATTATTTTAAACGTCGGTTCTACGGACTAAAGGAAGATAATCTGTATTATATCTATCTTTCCAGGCAACGGGAAGGACATTCGTTTGTATCGGTCTTAGCGACCGCCAAAAATGCTCCCTTTTTGGAAAACCTGCCGCTTTTTTTAGGACTCTTACAACCGCCTCTTAAAATCACCGAAGCCGTGGATACAACCGCAGCGATTACCTACGTTGACATCCGGCGGTTTAGAGTGCCCGAAACTTTTCGCCAATTCAGTGATATATCCCTGGTCGTTAAGCCGGCGCTGGAAGTAGAAAAAGAGCTGGGCAAGGTCATTTTTGACAACACTTCCCTGGAGCGCTGGAGCTACGGCATCGCCACGGCCATTACCAGCGCCGATGATGTGGACATTGTGGTTAATCCGGACGGCCGGATTACAGTACGCCCCAAACCCAATCTGGATTTAGCGGCGTTCGGCGTGATCAACTATCATTTCAAACCGGTGGACACCAAAGCGCCCTCTCTGGCCACTTCCTTTCATGCTCTGGCCGGATTACGTATGATTGATTTTGTGGAACCCATCATCGGCGTCGGCGCCGGCATTCCGGTCAGTTTGATCGATTTACACATCTTTGCCGGAGCCAGTTTTGAGTTTGCCAACGCCCTCAAATCGGGTTATACCATTGGCGACGAGATTGCCGGAGAAGTTAATCCTTTTAAAACAGAAATCCGTCCCAAATTGCGGGTGGGCATCGAAATTAAGTTTCCGTAGTCATTGTATTTTTTTGCAATGTAACTGACCTCTCGTCACTGAAATAAATGTTTTTTGTCGGTCATTAATTTTAAATAAACAAGGGGTTGAAGCCCCTTGTTTCCCTCATAATATTTATAAATTTGTATTAATACGCCCCCTCTGGTAACTATTGCAAAAAACTACCGTAGTAATGATTAATTACCCTTCAATACCATTTACTACCAAAAAGGGGAGCCCTTATCATGTCTAAAATCAAAAAGCGTATATTCAAGATCGGCGTACCGGTGCTGGTCGTATCGATAGTTGTGGCCTTACTGTCCATGAACGGTAAATCCGATGAAACCGTCGCCGTGGAGACGACTCAAGTCAACAAGCAAAGCATTGTGGAAACCGTTACCGCTACCGGACGCATTCAACCCAAGACTCAGGTCAAAATAAGCGCCGATGTAGCGGCCAAAATCACCCGATTGGATGTCAAAGAAGGTCAATGGGTGGAAAAAGGACAATTTCTGGTGCAACTGGATCGCGAACGATTTTTAGCGGCTGTGGAAAGCGCGGAGGCCAATCTGCGGGCGGCGGAAGCCAATGCCAACCTGGTGCATGAAAATGTCATTAAGGTCGAAAAGGATTACCAGCGCACCAAGGAATTATTCGACAAAAAACTGGAACCCCAGGCGACCCTCGATCAATATCTGGCCGCTTATAAAGTGGAAAAAGCCCGTTATCAGTCCAACCTGGAACAAGTGGATCAGGCCAAAGCGGCCCTCAAGCAAGCTCGCGATGATCTGTCCAAAACCACCATCCATGCTCCCATTTCCGGCACCATTAGCCGGCTGAACAAAGAAGAAGGCGAAATCGCTCTGGGTTCTCAGTTTCAGGAAGATGTTATTATGATTATTTCCAATTTAACCGGTATGGAGGCGTTGGTCGATGTGGACGAGAACGATATTGTATCCGTTAAGCTGAACGACAAGGCCACCATCGAAGTGGATGCCCTACCGGATATAACATTCCAGGGCACGGTCAGTGAAATTGCCAACAGCGCCAAATTAAGCGCTACGGGAAGCGTGGACCAGAAAACCGAATTCGAAGTTAAAATCGCCGTTGATCAACCCGATCCTAAACTGCGTCCGGGTATGACCGCCAGCGCCGATATCGTTACCGAAACCCGTGACAGCGCCCTGGTGGTACCCATACAGAGTGTGGCTGTTAAGACGCCGGAACAATTGAAGAGCAAGACCCAAGAGAACGACGAAACCGAGGATACGGCCTTTACCCCGGATGAAGACGGTTTTGTATCGGTTATTTTTGTGGTTAAGGATGGTATTGTGCATGCCAGTCAGGTAACCACCGGCATCCAGAGTGAAAAACACATCGAAATACTGGATGGCGTCCGGGAAGGCGATGAAGTGGTTTCCGGTAATTATCGGGCCATCAGCCAGTTACTGCGCAACGGCTCACCGGTAACCATTACCGAAACCGAAGACGCCAAAATAGCCGCCAATTAATCATCGATAATCAAAAAGGAGCTAAAACATGGCCCTGCACCTCAATCAGGTAAAAAAAATATATACCATGACCGGCGAGGATGTCTGCGCTCTCTCGAGCATCGATCTGGTAATCAACGAAAACGAATACGTGGCCATTATGGGCCCTTCCGGATCCGGAAAATCCACCTTAATGAATATTTTAGGCTGCCTGGATGTCGCGACTTCCGGCGATTATTTTCTGGCCGGTGCAAACGTTTCCGAACTCAGCGATGATGCCCTGGCCGAAATCCGCAACCGGCGCATCGGATTCATTTTTCAAACCTTTAATCTGTTACCCCGATCCAGCCTGTTACAAAATGTGGAATTACCGTTGATTTACAGGGGTATCAACGCCCGCGAACGGCGCCAATTAGCAGAAGCATCCATTGCCAGAGTGGGACTGGGTGACCGTATGAAACACAAACCCAATGAGTTATCCGGAGGTCAGCGACAGCGGGTGGCTATCGCCCGGGCATTGGTTAACAATCCATCCGTTATATTAGCCGACGAGCCCACCGGAAATCTGGATTCCAAAACCGGTCAGGAAATTATGGAAATTCTCAATCAATTGCACGCGGTCGGCAACACCATCATTCTGGTAACCCATGAACATGAAATTGCCCAAAACGCGGAACGTATTATTCAACTCAAAGATGGCATGATCGAAAGCGATCATACCGTTCCTATGTTAAGACAGGCGGCCAATTAAACCGGGAATATACATCGATGAAATTTATCCACGAACAATCGGAAGCATTGCGCATTGCGTTTCAGGCCATCAAAGCCAATCGTACCCGCGGCATATTAACCACCCTGGGCATCATCATCGGTATTATGGCCGTGGTAACCACGATGACGGTGGCCAACGGTCTGGCCAATAATTTTAAGCAAAGCATCTCGGCCATCGGTTCGGACGTCCTTTACGTATCACGGATGCCGTGGATCATTACCGGCAACTATTTTGAATATCGCAATCGCCCGGATATTCGTTATAAGGAAAGTGAACAGCTGCAACGCCGTCTGCCCCGTACCGCTATCGTCAATCCGACCACCAATACGCAAAAAAATGCCAAATACCGTTCCACCGTGCTTGAAAATACGCCCATCATCGGCACCACCGATAAACATATACTGGTCACCGAATCGTTCCCGGAATTCGGTCGATACATTACGCCTTTTGATGTGCAATATAAAAAACGCATCTGTATTATCGGCCACGAAATCAAAGACCGCCTGTTCAAAAATAGCGATCCGCTCAACAAAGAGATTAAAATCGGCTGGTATAAATTTCTAATTGCCGGGGTTATGGAAAAACAAGGCGGCGCCGGCTTTTTTGGAGGCCCCAATTTTGACAATCAGATTTATAATCCCATTACCACCTTTATGAAATATTTCGGCAGCAGAAATCGGGACTACACAATTGCCGTTAAA
>WJIP01000174.1 GCA_014730185.1 Caldithrix sp.
AAGCATATAAGACCATGGTTCGTATTGCGATTGATAGAAAGCATCGCCATTACCCCGCACCTGATAAATGACCACATTAAGGCCGGCTTTCTTAAAACGTTTAAAGGCATCGCGGATATATCTCTGCGATTCCTGCGCATTTTTATGCTGAGCGAATTCAAACCGAGACATCCACACAGCCCGTGTCTCATACTTGATTTTCTGCGGTGGTTTACAGGCCACCAGGATGATCATTAATAACAGTAATAAAATGCGTTTCATGGTTAAATATCCTTCCCATTAAATCATTGGATGCGCAGTAAAGATACTACGTATAGCATGCAGATTAAAATTTTTGTATCCATCAATAAGCTCAATACGTCCCTTAAAATGATTAACGATTATATTCCACAGGGATATGATGGTTGCAGCCATAGTAGCATAAAAAAAGCCGGTCCGCTTGCGACGACCGGCCTTAAACCTTCAGAGCCCATTATATCATCAGAGTTCTTTAGCTTCCCGTACCAGTTCCGTAACCATTTTCTTGGCATCGCCGAATAACATCATCGTTTTTGAATCGTAAAACAACCGATTGTCCACTCCGGCGAATCCCGGACTAAGGCTGCGCTTGATAATCATGACGCTGCGGGCCTTGTCCACATTCAGGATGGGCATGCCATATAAAGGACTGTCCTTATCGGTGCGAGCCGCCGGATTAATCACATCATTGGCCCCGATGACCAATACCACATCCGTATTCTGAAAATCATCGTTTATAGCATCCATCTCGACCAAAATATCGTAAGGTACATTGGCTTCGGCCAATAATACATTCATGTGCCCGGGCATACGTCCGGCTACGGGATGGATAGCATACCGCACACTTTTACCGCTGTCGATAAACATTTCCGCCAATTCCTGCAAAACATGCTGGGCCTGGGCTACCGCCAGGCCGTAACCGGGCACAATGATAATGGATTGAGCGCTGTCTAACACCATAGCAGCATCTTCTGCCGAATATTCCGTAACATTCTTTCGTTCTTCCGCACTGATGGTGCCGCTGCCCCCTTCGGTGCCTACGGCAGCAAATAACACATTGGTCAGCGAACGGTTCATCGCTTTACACATAATGTTGGTCAGGATCAAACCAGAAGCTCCCACCAGCGCACCGGCTATAATCAGCATATTATTAGACAATACAAATCCGGTGGCTGCGGCAGCCAAACCGGAGTAGGAGTTTAACAGGGAGATGACCACCGGCATATCCGCACCGCCAATCGGGATAACCGAGAAAACACCCAGAATAGCCGCCAGAACGATAATGGCCATCAAAAAATTCATCAGAGTGGGATCAAAAACAAAAAATCCGCCCAACCCCAGAGCTACGATTAAAATCAATGCGTTAACCCATTGCTGCCCTGGAAAAGTAACAGGCGCGCCGCGCATAATACCCTGTAATTTGGCAAAAGCTATCAGACTGCCGGTAAAGGTCACCGTACCAATCAACAAACTAAGCACCAGGGTGACCGATACATTGGCCGGAAACAGCTCCAACCAGATGACATTTTCCTGCCCAAGGGCCATGGTACTTTTAGCACTGTATTCGGAAAAGGCCACCAGAGCGGAAGCCACGCCTCCAAAGCCGTTAAACAAGGCCACCATTTGCGGCATTTGGGTCATTTCCACCATACGGGCGGCAATCAGACCGATCGCTCCGCCGATGACCAATCCAATGATAATGTAGGTAAAATCCAATATACTTTGATCTAACAGAGTAACAACAATTGCAATTAGCATACCGGTCATTGCCAGTAAATTGCCCTGACGGGCGGTTTTGGGAGAACTCAGCCGTTTTAATCCAAAAATGAACAGAACCGCCGCCAACAGATAAGCTAAACTGGTAATCGTTTCCATATCAGCCGCTCCTTATTTCTTATCTTTATCTTTTTTAAACATTTCAAGCATGCGGTCAGTAACCAGAAAACCGCCAACCACATTGATCGTTGCGGCAATAACCGCCAATAAGCCCAGAATTTTAGCCAACTGGGCATTACCAGCTCCCGCGCTGAGCAAGGCCCCAACAATGGTAATTCCGGATATGGCATTGGAACCGGACATAAGCGGCGTATGTAACAACGGTGGGACTTTGGTGATCACTTCGAAGCCCACAAAAATAGCTAACACAAATACATACAGGGAAACCATTAATACTTCATTCATTATTGCCTCCCGCGTCGAGCGCTTTTTTGATCATATCATTGGTAATCGAGCCATCCCGGGTAATACAAGACTCTTGGGTAATCTGATCCTCAAAATCGTACCCTTCTTCCCGGTCAATATGGCGGAACAGATTGGTAATATTTTTGCCATACATCTGACTGGCATGAACGGGTAAAACAGCCGGCAAATTAACGGCGCCCTGAATAATCACGTCATTGACGGTTACCGTTTCAGCGGTTTTAGTCAGGGCGCAGTTTCCGCCCTGTTCCGCAGCTAAATCGATGATAACCGAACCCGGGCGCATCTGTTTTACCATCTCCTCTGTTATTAAAACAGGTGCCTGCTGGCCAAAAATTTGCGCCGTGGTAATCACAATATCCACCTTGGCAAGCCGGGCAGCAATGGCTTCCTGTTCTTTTTTAAGGAATTCATCGGACTGGGCTTTGGCATACCCTCCTTTGGTTTCCACCTCCTCTTCCGGCAGCTCCATTTCCACAAAGCGGGCCCCCAAACTTTCAACCTGTTCGCGCACCGCTGGCCGGGGATCGAAGGCCTCTACTTTTGCCCCCAGTCGATTCGCCGTAGCGATAGCCTGTAACCCGGCCACTCCCGCCCCTAATACAAATACATTAGCCGGTGTAATGGTTCCCGCTGCAGTCATTAGCAGAGGCATCATTTTACCCAGATGGTTAGCCGCCAGCAAAACCGCTTTATACCCGGCAATAGTAGCCATAGAGCTCAACGCATCCATGCTCTGAGCCCGGGTAATGCGC
>WJIP01000175.1 GCA_014730185.1 Caldithrix sp.
ACCAAAAGCATCCAACTGGCCGGATCCTCATCGGGATTACTGGGTATGGAGGCCACAGGAGTGGTGGACAGTTTGGTGTAGCGTTCTTCATCCGTGGTCGGCATAAAAAAATCGGGTTCTGAAGCGTTGGACCATTGCCACTGGTCGTAATACACGTCGTAGTTTTTTCTGAGCACCGAAGCACCCAAAGGCCTGATACCCAAATAGCTTTCGGCAAAGCCGTTATCTCCGTCCGCGTCATACTGATAACCCATATTGTACTCTTCATCAAAACCGTTTAAATTATCGTACCACGTAAATCCGCCGCCGGGCTCGTAATTGCTGGTATAATTCATATTAGCTATGGATGCGTCAACCCATAAACCCACATAAATATCTTTTATGGAGTATTGAGATATGTTTTTAATGGTATAATTCAGGATTACAAAAGCATCGGCGTAAGAAAAATTCCAGGCATAACTTTCCATGTGTACGTTAAGGCCCAGAGGATTATGATCAACCAAATTGATATCTGTACCCGGCACAGTCAGATTTTGATCTGTGAAATCACTGATAAAATCCTGATGAGAAATGGCGTTGGGATCAAACAGGGGTGAAGTGACAATAGATGATCGTTCGCGGACCACATCGTCTTCATCTGCTGAATTGGTGAATTCGAATCCGGCTTCTCCGTATTCAAACACACCGTCCACAATGGCCGTGGAAACCAGCTTTTCTTCCTGGCCATCCATACCGCCGATACCGCCAATCCATAGTCCGGCATAGGAAAAATGCTCGATGCGTTCTTTTTCCAGGGGTGATTGAAATTTGTACTGGCAGGACGGCTGATCCTGTAGAGCGGCCAGATAACCCTGACCCAGCAGACCGTAATTAGTGACCGTTAATCCGATATTGCCCACATCATGGTAATGCCAGTAATCATCGATTACCGGTTTGGCAAGCTGATTAACCGCCAGCGTATCCCGATTGACCGGCATATTTTGTGAACTGACAAACTGAGAAAAGAACAATAGAATAAAGATGGTATGGGTTGAAATGAATTTCATGTGCTAAAACCTGTATTCCTTCCGTTTCTTCGAGTTAACATCAAAAAATAAGTGCCAATCTTGGCAAATTATTTGTAAAATAGCAAATCATTTTCAGGCCAATATGTTTAGAATTATGTTATTTTTTAGGAGCTGTCCATTAAGTGTGGCGGCATCTTGGTGGATGCCTGTGGGTCGATAATGGTAATGCGTCATATTTTTCCTGATTTCTTCCCTGTCGATATTTATCCGTTGTCCTTTGCCGATGATTTACGGTATCCGTTTTAATTATTTATTTATTTGTTTGAAAGGGTGTAATATAATCATAAAATCGGTGACTTCAAAAGTGTACGAACTATAAAATAATATCCTTTTTGCCAATACGCGTGAATGGCCTGATGGCAAAGGCGGCAGCAGTTGGCTAATGCTTGATGTCAGTCAAAATTTATCGGTGAACGTATGAATCTACAATAGTCTCCGGAAATTTTTGTGTATTAATCATTTTTTTTAATTATTTAAACATTCCAATGTTGTATTCTGACATCAAATCACCGGTATTACCAATCTTGAAAGCAGAATATACTTCAGATAAAAAATTCTCTGAATATGTTGCTTTGGTTGGTAAATCATATCTCGTAATATTGCAAGTTAAATTACAGTCGTTTTTTGCCGCTAAACATTGGTTCTCTCTATTGTAATCGACCGTTTTAATTCTCAAGTTTTTAAAGCATGGTTTAAGACAGCGATAAGGAACCATATTGTTTCAATTGATCAACCACCAGCTTCTTTATTTCAGCTAAACGTTTTTTGCTTTGGGCTTCAAAGCGCAACACCAGCACCGGCTGGGTATTGGAGGCGCGCACTAATCCCCAGCCGTCACCGAACTGAATGCGCACACCATCCACATCAATCACCTCATAATGTTTGGAAAAATATTGTTTGGCCTGTTCGGCCATTTTAAATTTCGTTTTATCGTCCTGCACTTCGGCCCGGATTTCGGGCGTGGAATAGTATTGCGGTGTACCCTGTAGCAACTGCGATATAGCTTGACCACTACCGGCCACCAACTCCGCCAGCCGGGCGGAAGCGTAAATGGCATCATCATAACCGTAATAGCGATCGGCAAAAAAGAGGTGACCGCTCATTTCCCCGGCCAGCGGGGCCTGCATCTCTTTCATCTTCTTTTTCAGATTGGAGTGTCCGGTGCGCCACATGACCGGCTGCCCGCCGGCCTGCTCGATCACCTCCGGCAAAGCCTGCGAACACTTAACCTCAAACAAAATCGGTGCGCCCGGTTGATTTTGCAGTACATTGCGGGCAAAGATGATCATCAGCTTATCGCCCCAGATAATCTGACCGTTTTCGTCCACCACGCCGATCCGGTCCCCGTCGCCGTCATAACCGATGCCAAAGGCGGCCTTTTCCGTTCGCACGGTTTTAATGAGTTCCTGAATATTGTCCACAACCGTTGGATCGGGATGATGGTTGGGGAAGTTTCCGTCCGGGGTATCAAACAGATCGATGGTGTCCACACCCAGTTCTTTGAACAATCGATGAGCTACGAGAGAAGCGGCGCCATTGCCGGAATCCAGGGCCACTTTTAAGGGCTGATCAATTTTAATATCCTTTATTATGTGTTCGATATAAGCATCGGTGACTTTCTCTTTGATTAACACACCTTCCCCCGCCGCAAAATCTTTTTGGTCAATAATGGCCCTGATTTGCTGAATGTCCTCTCCATACACCGGGGCATTGTACATGGTAATCTTAAAACCGTTGAATTCCGGTGGGTTGTGGCTGCCCGTAATCATCACTCCCCCCTGCACATCCAGATGATGCATACTGAAATATTGAACGGGAGTGGGTACCGGCCCGATATCCACACAATGGATACCCGTGCTCAATATTCCTTTGAGCAGATGTTCTCGGAACCGTTCGGTGGATAAGCGTACATCACCGCCGATACTCACCGCCTTGACGCTGTTATTTTTCATATAAGTTCCGATTCCCTGCCCCAGAGCCAGTACAGTCTCATTGGTTAAATCCTCATCCACCACGCCCCGAATATCATACTCCCGGAAAATGTAAGGATTGACCATTTTGACCTCCCGTCCGTTTCATTTACATTAATTTTTGACTAATATTGAGTTATAACATAATACCTGATTCTATTGCACAACGCTTTAATCAATCCGGGTTGAATCTCCCGTCACCCAGTATAAATCGATCAGGTCATCCAGGAACAATTTACTAAGTTTTTGCTCCAGTTTGATCAGGTCCACGGTTTGGATATGATCCATCAGTTCCGAAATCGTAAACAGATAACCGCTCTGTAACGCCAATTTGGCCATCAAAGTCACCTTTTCCATATCACTGGCGGCATTGACCTGTATCCGACTTAAAACATTTTGACGTTCTTTGTCCAGAGCGCTGATATTGATATCATTGATCAAAATACGTTTGATATCCGGCCATTTTTTCAGGATGTCCGTTCCGATATTTCGGCCCATGGTAATGCAGATACATGGCAAAAACGTTGGATGCGTGATATCGCATAAATTTTGTATCGGCGGATGGGAAAATTCAATTAATGCCCTGCTTTTAATAATCTTATCCTGTATGAAAGCGTGCAAATAATGCTGCCCGATCAAATTCTCGGCCACAGAAAAAGGATTGCTGCTCACCGCATGAATGGTTAGGTAGATATAGTCCAGATCAATATCCTCAATCAGTTTGCTCTGCAAATGATGGCGACGCATTACAGAATCCGTTTTGATGGCAGCATAGCCGGGTACCGCCGCTTCTATACCATTCGTTCGGTGTTTATTATGAAGTATCCAGTAAACGGGGCGGAGAATCATCCGGTGTTTTTTCAATTTCCGGTGAAAAAAGGCAAGCATCGAATCATTGTACAGGGGAAATTGAATATCCTTGAGGCACGGTTCCTCAGCGGTAAAATAAGAAAAGATATCTTCGTTTTCGGCAAGATCGCTGCCCTCGAATCTATAAATATGGGCAACATCGATAGTCGCTATCTTTTGGAACAATGTTTTTGCTGTCAAAGAATCGGATGCTTCTGGACATTTATGGGTATCGGGCTCAATAATTATAACATAAGTATGCTGCAGCTTGGGTTCAAAACTGTGATGGACTACGGTTTGGCTGAGAGATGGCATCACCAGGATAGCGGTGAATACCAGTATCAACCAGGCGATTTTAAGTGAATCTTTTTTCCTTTTATTCATGGATGCGTAGCTCATGCCCGACAATAGCTTGCAAGTCCTTTTTAAATAACGGCCCGTCAAATTTTTGCGGTACGTAAATTAAAAACATAAAGTCCGATTGATTAAAATAATAATAGCTCAAATTGCGCCATAAATTGTACTGAGCCTCGTCCAGTTTTATGCGTCGTAATTGCTCCGGCCATTGGTTATAGTACCAATGTTTCAAGGCACTTATGGAAGTGTTTTGCAAAGAATTCATTAATTTATACCATTGATTTGATGACTCAGGTACCTTTCTTGTGCTTTTCTCAATATATATGTGCATGTAATCCCATTGTCTGTTCCAGGGTATATATTTTCTGTACGTTCCGGACCAATTATACTGATCCAGCCATCGTTTCACAACATAACTTATGTAATGGCGTACAACAATGCCCTCATAGGTCGCCGGAGGTACGGCCAGACTTATGAGCAAGCGGTTGTCATCTTGCCATCGGATTGTATTCAGGGATTCTGTTTGCGGTTTGCGGATTTGTCGGATGGGCATTATTCGGTTTTTTGTTACATCATTCAAGTGTTTCAAAACGTTGATCTTATCAACCGCTCCGCATAAGAAAACGGTGGTAAGCTTGCGCACATCCTTTTTGGTTAAATTGGATTCTTTCAATCCTTCTCGGGGCGTTTTTAACAACGTGTAAATCGATGAGTAATTGCCGCGTTCTTTCCAGAACAAGGAGTCGTATTTAAACCGATCCAAATATATGGACAATTCCCTGGTGTCTTTGGTTGAGAATTCAAAATCGATTATTGAATTCATTATTTTAGCTAGATGAGATTCGAAGTTATCCCGGTCAAATCGTACACTCACGGAAGTATAATCGATTGGATTGAGGGGAGAATCCGGTATAAAACGTAAGGGATGGGCATTGCTTTGGTTGAACGGTGTTATGGAAGTCATTTGTTGATGCCATTGTCTGGCATAATGCTCCACCATTAGCCCGTTTAAAGACTCATCAGGCCAGTTGCCCTTATCGATAATGAGACGCACCTCAACGCAGGATGAACGTTCGTCCGGATCGATCAAAATACTCATCCCGTTGGGGTGGGTATAGGTTTGTGCCGACAGTTCACCCCCCCCGACAACCATGCCGATTACCAAACACACATTCAGACATATTTGTTTTAACCACATAATGGCAATATAGTAAGGCTTGGTTTCCGAGACAATAGTTTGCTGCGCCCTATTAATTCTGCGGTCAGTTGTATCCTGGAGCGGCCCTTTGTTACAAACCTTCAGCACACATCCATGCTCACCTTTCATATTTGCGGAACAATTTAGCGATACGTAAATTATTAGTTTTAATTGATAGTCATTACCGTTTCCAGATCTCATTCAAGAAAAGATAAATTTTTGGTATGAATCATCTTAAATCGTCTATAATCTTTGTACTTCTGCCTTTCGTATTATCAGCAGCTTCCATTAAGGGCATCATTGTAGATAATGACAAAAAACCGGTAGCGGATGTCTATGTTGAAATGATAAATCAATCGCATACCGTTATATCCAATGATGATGGTTATTTTGAAATCGGTAATCTGCAGGCGGGTCAGTATCAACTCAGATTGAGCCATGTGGCTTTCCAGTCCCGTTTATTAGAAGGCATTGCGGTGCATCCCCATACTTCGGTGCATTTGGATACCATTCAGCTCCAACCGCGCATTGATGCCCTCAAGGCCACCGTGGTTACAGCGACCCGAACCCGTAATTATCTGCAAAACGTGGCCAAATCGGTCAATGATGTCAAACGGCTTGAAATAGCCAGCCGCCAGCCTAAAACAACGGCCGAAGCCCTGCGGGAGGAAACGGGGATCTTTGTTCAGAAAACAAACCATGGCGGTGGCTCAGCGATTATCCGGGGCCTTAGTTCCAATCAAATTTTGCTGTTGGTTGATGGAATTCGTTTAAATAACAGCACTTACCGGCTGGGCAATCATCAGTATCTCACCACCGTTGATCAGAATATGGTCGATCGAATTGAAGTCATTCGCGGCCCTCATTCGGTACTTTACGGCAGCGACGCTCTGGGCGGAACCATTAACATGATCACCCGACAGCCCCGGTTTAACCGGTCTCAGTGGACCTGGCAGGCTAATGCTTATGCCCGGTTTGCCAGCGTTGACAATGAACGCACGCTACGGTCACAAGTATCGGCGCATTCACCCCATCTTGCTTTGCAGGCCGGATTGAGTTATAAATCATTCGGTGATTTACGCCGGGGATCCAACGGTTCTTTTGTACCCTCCGGCGATGTCATTCAGGCCCCCAGCGGCTTTTCGGCCCGCAATATGGATGGCAAATTACGATGCAGACTGTCTGAAGATGACCGGCTCACCATTGCTTATCAATTGAATAATCAGCAGGATGTGCCCCGCTATGATAAATATGAAAACGACGGCTACCATGAATGGTATTACGATCCGCAGATACGTCAATTGTTGTATCTATCTTATGAACGGGATATTCTGGCCGGATTTATTAAGGATTTTAACTTTACCGCTGCCCATCACTACCAGCAAGAAGGTCGACGTTACCAGAAAGACCCGACCACAACCCGAACAAAGGAGCGTCATAAAGTATTGACCCGCAGTCTTTCGTTTCAGGCCAAATCACGCTGGTACAATCATAAAATCAATTATGGTGCGGAATACTATGATGATATCGTTGATAGCCGACGGTACAGCATTGATCCGGCCACCAGCACTCGGAAAGAAGCCATTCGTTCCCGATACCCGGATGGGGCTTCTTACAACCATCTCGGTTTGTTTATCCATGATTCCTGGAATGTGAACAAGCGATGGATGGCAACCATTGGCGGGCGTTATAGTACCATATTTACTGATTTTAATTTACCGGCAGACAGCACCGCTCCTTTGAACATTAATGAAGTGTCCCAGTCTTATCAGTCCTTTACCGGTAGTTTTTCACTCATGTACAAAGTGAATCCGGTATTGCATGTATACGTCAATCTCAGCCAGGGATTTCGGGCGCCAAACCTAAGTGATTTGTCTAAATTCGGGGAATCCAAAGGCGATAATTTTGAAGTACCCAATCCGGATTTACAGCCTGAAAAAATGATTGGAATGGATTGGGGGGGCAAATTATACACCAACATCATTCGGGCCGAATTTACGATTTATTATTCGTATATTTATGATTTGTTAGCCAGTGACGCCTATACCCTGGACGGAAGCACAACTCTAAAAAAGGACGGTCTGGTGTATCAGATTAAAGCCAAGCAAAATATCGGTCGGGCCTACATTACTGGTATTGAAAGTTTTATGAATTACCAGCTTACCGATGACTTAAGCCTGCGGACTAACGCTGCTTTTGCCTACGGCCAGAATACGACTCAAAACGAGCCCGTAGGCGGATTGCCTCCTTTTTTCGGGTTAATCGGTCTGAAAAAACAGCTTTCTGCTGATGTTTCTTTACAGGGATTTACCCGCTTTGCCACAGAACAAAACCGTTTATCGGCAGACGATAAGGATGATCCACGCATTCCCGAAGGCGGCACACCCGGCTGGTATACGGTTAATATTCGTTTAAGCTGGAAGGTGAATGCGGCTTTGACAGTCCGTGCAGCACTGGAAAATATCCTGGATTATAGCTATCGTGAGCACGGTTCGGGAATTAACGGTCCGGGGCGAAATGCCGTTATCAGCTTAAAATATCAACTTTGATATTCGTTGCTTACCCATTATTGGTCTACTAATCTTCCAGCAGGTCTTAATTTGCGCAAAATATTTCAAAAAACTGGTTTAGACCACTGAACCTTTCCGAAAGTTAAGTGTATGCCTAAAAAACAGAAAGCTAATAAGGAGGAAGGTTCAATGTATCGTATCGTTTTAATAAGTATAAGCCTTTTGATAATCGCACTCTTTGCTTGTAATTCGTCACGCAGCGGAGCCCAGGAACCGCGCCCACAGGATGTTCCCCGCATCGTGTATGAAATTTATCCCGATGCGTGGTATCAAGAACAAGCCATACTATGGAAAAAAGAAATTGAAAAGAATCCTTCCGATGCCAAGGCCTGGTATAATTATTATAATGCCAACCGGTACAGACGCTTTGAGCAGGTTGAACAAGACAAACGCAAAAACAAATTGGATGATATCATAGATCAAATGGGCAATGCCGTTCCCGATAGTTATGAATACTATCTTCTTAAATACTGGAACAATTACGATCCGCATGATATTCGACTCATTCGCAAAGCCTATAAAATCAACCCTAATCGACCTGATACTTATTATCCATTTATATTACATTATACGCTTTACGATAAGGCCGATAGCTTAACTATGTTTTGCCAAAAACTGTATGAAAAAAAAGATTTTGCCCCCTGGCTACTGAATTATAATTATAATGTTTTAATGTCCGTTGAATCCGACGCTATACTGTTCAGTAACGGTGATAATGACACTTACCCTGCCTGGATTTTACAGCAGGTTAAAAATATACGTCCGGATGTCACTGTTTTAAACATCTCATTGTTACCCACGAAACAATATTTTGACGGCCAGATATCGGTGCATGGCCTTAAGTTAAATTATGAAGCCCTTAAAGAAGAGGCCAAAATGTCCGGAACTTTTTCCCGCGAACGTTTTCTCAGAGCGGTTATTAGCAATCTGCAAGTTAAATATCCCGAAACGCCTCTGTATTTTGGTCTTACAGTCTATAACGATTATACAAAATCATTTAAGAATGACCTGTATCTGGTTGGCTTATCCTACCGGTTATCAAGCGTCCAGATGGATAATATGGCGGTTCTTAAGCGTAATCTGGAAAAGCGGCTCCGACTTGATTATCTTGATCTTCGATTTTACGATGAACACTTCCCGGGCAAAAATTTGTCCCGACGCATGGAGCTCAATTACGTTGCACCTATGATTATGCTTTCAGAACACTACCGGTTAAGTGGTGATGCTTCCGCAGCAAATTATTGGAAGAAACGTGCCATGCAAATCGCTGAACGGGCAGGGAAAAAAGAATTGGTCGAAAATATACAAAAAAACAAAGAGTAATGAACCCAACCCATATTTTTAAAATCAAAATCAGGTGCCCGTATTAACATGCAAATATCCCGGGCATGGTTGGACAGGATAAGCGCTGCAAAAAAGCGAGCCAATGATGAGCAGTTAATGCGACAAATCAAACGGGGCGATCGACAAGCATTGGGCATACTTTACGAACGTTACAACCAACGTCTGTATCGGTATCTGATGCGTATGATGGGTGGCAATACAGAACAAGCGGCTGATTTGGTACAGGATATCTTTATAACTGTATTGGATAATGCCCAACAATTTCATGAGGATAGATTGTTTGCCCCTTGGTTCTTTCGTATAGCTCATAATCGCTGCAAAAATGAATATCGCTTCATGAATTATCGTAATCACGCCACTACTAATGATTACCATCTGAGCCTAAGCGAAGAAACGATTTTAAACCACATAGAAGAATCGGATTTTCGCAAAGCATTGGAATCCGCATTAATGCATCTTTCACTGGAAAAACGCAGTATGTTTTTGTTGCGGTTTGAAGAACATTTAACCCTAAAAGATATCGCTAAAATTCTGAACCTGCCGATGGGCACGGTAAAATCAAGGCTCCACTATACTTTAAAACAACTGAGAAAACAGTTGCAGGCATTTAATCCGTCGAATAAAGAGGTCAATTATGACAAAAACATGTAACTCATTCAAAGATTTAATTGATCGCAGCCAATATGAACATCTGATAGCCGAAGATGCTTCAGCGTTAAAGGAGCATTTGAATGTTTGCCGGGAATGTCGCAAATATCAAGCATTATACACTCAGATTACAAAGGCAGTGGATACACCAATGGCAATGGATCATACCGTTAGAAATCGAATCAAACACTTTATTTTGGATCACTATCGGCAACAGAATAAACCAACGGACAATCTACGGCACAAATTACTCATGCTATTCGGGCGCCCTATTCCTTTATATCAATCCATATTGTTGGTACTCAGTATCCTTATCATCTTCATCTATGTCAGCCGCAAGAAACCCAATAATGACCACGCCATGCCTCAGCGGGCTGAATATTATCATACCCAGTCCTTAAACTTGCCCCGGGTCCTGACCAATGGTGATATAAAATTGATGCAACATCAAATGAACGGTATTAACATGACTGCGGATACAATGTTTTCAGTCATTGCCATTACAGATATGTAAAACACGGAAGCCGTAATCTTAAGATTACGGCTTCCGCAGCTTCATCTACCCGCCCTGGAAAATTTAATTCAATTCAAAAGTTATATAGTTTGTCGAGTCGAGTTTAGTTCAAATGCACGTTCAAAATCGGTAAAACGCGCAGCCACTTGGGATTGTTATCGGCATAATTGAGGATACCCACTTGTAGTCCGTTTAACTCTTTGGCAATATTAAGGAGACCAATTGTAATACCAGTCTGATTGCCCTTGATCCAATTGAATGTGCTGACGGACAATCCTTTAAACTGTCCACCATCAGGAATTCTTAATACACCAATGCTGCCGTTCACCCCGATAAACTTTTCAGCACCGGATGCAACTCCTGAGAGGGTCATTCCTTTAATCACCGGGGCTCCTGTTCCAAAGCCTCCAACCGCTAAACCTCGTAATGTACCACCGCAACCAACACCAACCATACCAAATCCGGCTCCCGTAAAATCACCGCCAGCACCTACGCCAAGACCGCCAAATCCGATACCTTTAAAATGGCCTCCGGCACCCAAACCCAGGCCACCAATACCAATTCCGGTATAGTTACCCCCCGCTCCTGCACCAAGTCCTCCGATAGCAATTCCGGTAAAATCACCACCTGTTCCGCTGCCTAAACCACCCAGTGAAATCCCCTTAAAGTTACTACCGGCTCCGGCGCCGAGCCCGCCTAAGGCTATTCCCTGAATGGTTCCTCCACTGCCGGCCCCTAACAGACCGAATGCTATACCATTGATCGCTTCACCGGCACCTGCCCCCAGCAATCCGAAAGCAATACCATTAATTTTGTACTGGGCAGCAGCACCAATTATACCCGTATGAATTCCATTCAGATGTCCGCCCTTTGCCATTACACCTAACGAGAGACCATTATAAATGGCCACATTATTTTCAACAGGTGACCAGAACGTCAGATTAAAACCATTAATCTTCTGAACATTCTTGTCCCGAACATTGATGCGAATCCCGGTAAATTCTTTGGAGTTACCCAGCGATAGTCCGTATTCAGCCGCTGGAATATTCAAAGCCTGGCCATGTAATGATGGCCCGGCCATCATGATAGATAAAAATAGGACGGTCAACCATCCTGTTAATTGTTTTAACGATAAATTGCTCTTCGATGCTTTTCTTGAACTTATTTGTAACATTTTAAAACCTCCCACAAAATTTCGTCTTCACTCACCTTATCGATTACGATAAAATATGGATAAGGTTGTATCTTTGAAAAATTTTTTGGGTAGAAATTTAAGTATTTTCAAACGGTTGGAATCAATTGCCGGATGGCATTGTGAAAGTATATTCGGTGTATTCCTCACTGATGAAGGTGATTTTAAACCGGCCCCCAATTTTGCTGAGACGATCCTTGGCAGCCACGAGCTTTGATCTTAAAGATTCATATTCAACTTTCAAATTTTCATCCAATCCATACGTAACCGGATCAAAAAAAAGTTTCATGACATCCGAACCCGGATGGATGGATTTATCTTCATTTTCATCCGAGTTGTTACTCGTTGTTTCGATAATTCGTTTTATCATGCGTTCAGTGCGTATCACCTGCCCGTTATGCCGATATCGGACGCCAAATATCTTACCCTCCGTGAAGGTTTCCAGTTCGATGCTCGCAAAGGGATCGAGATTAATTCCTTTGCGA
>WJIP01000176.1 GCA_014730185.1 Caldithrix sp.
AAACATTACTTTTCACGAATAATTTACCGGCCAGACCGCGATAATTTACACCTGCTTCCAGAGAGGTAAACTTCTCGTTCTGGGGATCCTCAGCTTTGCTACCGTCACGGTCACTGATGACCGCATCAAAAATGGGTACTTTGGAAACATAACCAACGTTACCAAATGCATTAATTTCATTGGTTAAACGATAGCTGGCGCCTCCTTTTAGCTGCAGGCCATGAATCCAATCGGTATCTGCGGTCAATTCGCCGCCGCCGGCTGCTTTACGAAAGTGATTCGTATAGCCGTATTTGATGGTTGACCATGCGGCCATAGCATATGCGGTGACCGGCCCCTGTGTCCATTCACCCTGTCCATAGGCACCCAGCCAGTCCACGGTGTTGGTAAAGTTATAGGCCACTTTATCGCCCAGACCCACTTTTTCGTTCGGATTGAATTCATCAGCGGTTTTTACCCAAAATTCACCGCCCAATAAATCACGTACCTCCCGGTAATGTTCGATTTCAGCCGTACGCCAATCAATACCGAAGGATGTATTCAAATTATCGGTTAATTTATAATAGGCCTTGGAAATAGCACCCACTGTCCATTGATTATTGCGACTGTTGCGCAGAATACCCAGTGACTGACCGTCCTCTTTATATAAAGAGTCCTGATCGATTACATAGTATCCTTCGTCACCCTGATTGGCCGCGATGGTTGCATCCCAATCCCATGTCCACGGTGAGGGACCAAAATAAAAACGATGATCATCATCCCCCAATACACCATTGGCATCACGGCGATAAACGTCGCCATAGGTACCTGTACCTCCACCATGACCTCCGGAGTAATACAGGATGGAATACAGACTCAAACGATCGCTCAGTCTTGAATACCAGTTAAGATTGACTTGTGGTTTATGATAAAAATTTTCTCTTTCCATTAAAAAACTGGGATCATAACGCTGATCATAATCTTCACTCCAGTATTGACTTCCTCTGTAACTGCTGCTGACCGGTGACCAATTTTGATTAAAGTACGGACCCTGCTCTTTAAATTTATCCAGCGCTGCCGGATCATAATCATCCAAATCTCTGGCGAAACTGTGACTGTACGTCCCGATATTCTGTTTATACAAATTCTGACCGTGACGCTGCGGAGCGCCCAGAGCATAGAATTCCAAACGATTATCTTCATTTAGATTGTACGAAGCCCCCAGATAGTACGCCCATGCATCCGTCCAGGTGCGGTCTACAATACCGGTACCCGTTTTACGAACCAGCCCGCCGCTGAAGGCATATTTACCATCAATTAATCCGGTATGGCCAAAGAACGTAGATTTTGAAAAATCGCCGCTGCCTATTTCATGTTTATATTGGAAACCGGCTTGCTGAATGGCTGGATTGGTAATAATATTCATGGTACCACCGATGGAAGGTGTTGCCAGATTAACGGCACTTAATCCACGCTGTACCTGTATGGATGAGGTGGCATCGCCCACACCATCCCAGTTCGACCAATACACCCAGCCGTTCTCCATGTCGTTCACCGGAACACCATTGATCATAATAGCCACGTTGCGCTGATTAAATCCACGGATATTAATGCGGGCATCACCGGCGCCACCTCCTCCCTGGGTAGCATATACACTGGGGGTGGTGTTCAGAACCAGTGGGATATCCCTCGACCCCAGGCGGGTTTCCATAGCTTCCTGACTTACATCACTAAATGCAACCGGTGTTTCACGTTCCCGGGCCCGGTCCGCAACAACATTAATCGTTTGTGAAAAAAGGTATTCCGTCAGGGCAAAATCAACCTTGACGGTGCCGCTTACTTCAACTTCTTTTTTGGCAACCGAATACCCGACATAATCGCACAAAACCGTGTATGTACCGTCATCGATTTTAATGCGATACATTCCATCTTCATCGGTAGCCGCCCCCACGGTTGTCCCTTTGATATACACATTAGCTCCGGCTAAGGCCTGCCCTGTCTCTTTGGATGTAACTTTTCCGGCAATAGTGCCGGCAGAAAGGCTTGAGACCAGAAATAACATGGCTAAGAGTAAAACTAATCGTTTCATGACACCTCCTTTAATGTTGAATTTGACAGAGTTAGATCGTTAAAGAAAATAGCATGCAGATGTACAACTTGTTCCTCCTTTTTTTAATTGCACATATCAATATATATTGAATTCACATCTGAAACTTAAAAAGCCTGTAAATTAGCATGTAAAATGTTCGAATTGTGTTAAAAGCACATTAGTGTTTTGTTATGGTAGTCTAAATTACATTTCTCCGATAAAAAATGGTCTCGAAAATTGAACATGTTTACAGTATGAACTCCTTCAAACTTTTTCCGGGTTATTTTACAAACTTTAATTATTAATGTAAAAAAATTTTGCATAAAATTTAATATCTTTTTTGACGCTGGATTTTTTTTAAATACACAGTGTAAAGTACCTAAGCTGATCGTTGATATTCATGGCCGGAATTTGAGGCTGATCCTATTGTATTATCATAAAATATATTAATGAAAATAATCATTTAAGAGCAAACCCTGAAAGAAGGCTTAACCAAAATGTCTGATCAGCTTCAAGAAAATGGAGCACGGTCTCTTTTTTCTAAGCTTGATTAAGGTAGGGCCAGAATATTATCGTGAAAACTGAGCAAAGACTTGCGGTTGAGAATTAATGGATTCGGTTCACCGTCAACACTTGAAATATATTTGAAGTCCAGCCCGCTATTGTTTATTATAAGTATGGTTGCTGTAAATTAATTTGGTGACCTGCATTACAATATTTATTAAAAATACGGTTAGTTTTACAGTATCCAATTTTCAAATTCATTCGGCCGAAAAATAAAAGGATATCATTCGTTCGTTCAGGTTTAACGAATAAACTTTATGGATATGTTAGATAAATTTAATCGACCAGTGATTATTGTTTCACCCGCAGCGGATACTTTCCTCCGAAAAGGCTTTTTTCATCCGTTTATTGGTTTTAAGATCATGATGAAGCACACTATATTATTTCTAATCTTAATTGTTATCATCGGTTGTGGTGTCAAACAACCTGTTAATATTGAAGATACGGATAACAATACGGGCTCGATCTACATTACATCCACACCGGCCGGGGCGGAAATTTTTCTGGATGGTGTTAGTACCGGCAAAGTCACGCCCGATACCCTTTTTAAAGTACCGGTGGGCCTACATATTATTCAATTGTTCAAAGATGGTTTTCGCACGATTACCGATTCCTTCAACGTTCAAATACAACATGATCAGCTAGCTGAACTGAATGTACCCATGCAGGCTATCGAACAGTTTGGCTATGCCCAAATCAATTCTGCTCCGGCGAATGCTCAAATATATATCGACAACCAATTCACGGGCAAAACAACACCGGATACCCTGCAATTGGAACCCGGTGGTTACCAAATTGCTCTGCGGAAAAACGGATTTATACAGAGTTCCTCACCAATTTCCATCATGAGGGATAGCACAATTGATTTTGAGCAATCATTGACCATCAATCAAAGGGTTTTGCTGGAATCGTTTGCCAATGTATCCTGCCAACCCTGTGTTAAAGCCACGGAAAATTTACTGCAATTTGTCGAGGAACATGATCCGTCACAGTTTGCCATTATTGAGTATTTTGCTTTCTGGCCCAGTCAATATGATCCATTCTATCTCGAGGCGCCGGAGGATGTGGACGAACGCATCAATCATTACTCAGTAACCACCCTACCAACGTTAAAGATGTCCGGTCATCAAGGAGTGGACGGCAGCGATCAGCAGGCCATATCCAATGCGTTCAATCAGGCTTTCCAAAATCAATCACAGAATCTTGCCATTTCCGCAGAGAAAAAACTTGACGAGGGGCAACTTAATGTCAACATCGAAATTTATGATTTCGACAATATTTTAGGCAGTGGTACCAACCGTTTATTTGTAGCCGTAATCGAAAACGACATTCATTTCGATTCGCCGCCGGGCAGCAACGGCTTAACAGACTTCGAGTTTGTTTTCCGTGGTTTCCTTACGGACAAGTCGGGTGATTCGGTAGAAGATGCCGGAACACCGGTTGTCAAGCAGTACGTTCTGCAATGGCCTTCCTGGCAATATTCCAATTCACATATTATCGCATTTATCCAGAACATAGATAATAAACGTATTTTGCAAGCAACCATTAATTAGGAGTCACATATGTTAAAAACGTTACAACAATTTGGAGTATGGGGTATCGTGTTTGCGCTGGTTAGTCATTCGTTAATTATGGCAGACAATAACACTCAAAGCGGTGTTCGGGCGGTTTTACTGGACGAATCATTCGAAAACAGTTTTCCGCCCAGTGGATGGGCATCATTTTCCGAAAATTTAAGTATCGACGGCTGGCAGCAAACCAGCGATAAAAGCAAAACAGGATCCAATTCGGCGTTGGCTGAACCTCAATATCTCTATCCCATTGATATCTGGTTGGTGACTCCGGCTATCGATTTAACCACCGCCGACGGCGCTAAGCTTTATTTTTACGAGGATGGCGACGGTTGGGAAAATAACGG
>WJIP01000177.1 GCA_014730185.1 Caldithrix sp.
CCACAAGCCTGATTAATCCTTTAATTAACGATACTTTTTTTACACCTCTTTTAGTGGCTTACCGGATGGTGGCAAAAATAGACGACGATGAAATACAGGAAAAGAGTATTGAAAAAATTGACCACATTTGGACGGTTTTTATCAAAAGCTTAAACGACCCATTGGATTTAAAATTTTTAGATGGTGAATTTGGCGAATTAGAGACGTTGGCCCAGCAAGCGCGTTACAACTTTTCTCTTAGTGATGAAACCCAAATCGCCTCCATCCTAACCGAAGTTAATAAAGGTTTATGGAAATCCACTCAAGAAAAAATGAAAAAAGCTTTACTGGATAATGATGAAAACGTCGCGGAAGAAGCCAGCCGGAATTTAAAATTGATGCATGATAACATGCAATTAGCTGGATTTGCTAGCTATACCGGAATAGTGTCTCAGATTAAAGATATTATACATCAATCCAATAAATACCAAATTGATGAACAGTTTCTCGAAGAGATCAATCAATCCATGGCGCTGGTAAATGATCGGATGGAAGCCATGGGTAAGCAAAGTAAAATTGATGATATTACCGAAGGCTTAGAGGAATTTTTAAAAGAAGCTGAGGTACAAAAAGTACCTGAGGTTACCGAACAACAGGAAGACGTTGTTGAAGAGGAAGGGGATGTTGAGGAAGAATATGTGAGCGAAGCGCTTACACATATTGAGACCTTGCAGAATGCTCTAAAACCGGTGCCCGAAGAGATGGATGAGTCATCATTTAAGAATGCGGAAAATGCTATTCACGCCATTAGGCTATCGGCATATATGCTAAATAAGAAATCAACCGGTGATCTTGCCGCTCAGATCGAAGATATTATTGAATTTTATGCCAATACGCCGGAGGCTATGTCCGAAACCAATACAAATCGTATACGGGATGGCATTGAAAAACTGAAAAAATCAATACAGAATCCGGATATGAATGTGGATGATGCCAAGGATACACTGGACTCCATATTAAATGAAATTATGCTGGGTGCTGAAGACAAAACGGCTGAAAGTCAACCTAAAGCGCAAAAACCGGATAAAAAAACGCCGGATGTGGATGATTTGGTTGAAATATTTAAGGAAGAAACAGACAAGTATCTTAAAACGTTAAATCAGTTCGAGAATATGGTTGCTGAAAGCAGCCAGGATTACAACCGTCTTATTTACGCCGCTCATTCTCTTAAATCAGCTGCCAAGATGATTGGGTATAAGGATATCAGCGGACTGGCCGATGGGATCGAAATGATTGTGGAATCGGTTTCGGAAGGCCGCATTCAACCCACGGAGAAGCTGGGTAAGACGGTGAGCAAAGCCATTGGTGTTATCAGGGATCTTAGCGACGATGAAGAAGTTTCTTCCGAGGAAGTAGCCCGGGTCCTGAGTCATTTGGATGTTAAAGCATGGGGCGCGAAAGAAGTGCCCGAATCATCCGTTGAACAGGATCAGGCAGAAGAAGAGAAAATACAAAACGTTTTTGTTTCCGAGGCGGAAGAACTTGTTAATGCCATCTATAATGATCTAATCCAGTTAGAAGATATGCCCGAGAGCGATACCCTTGTTTCAAAAATTATTCGTAATCTGCATACACTCAAGGGTAATGCTATGATGGTCGATTATGAAAAGATGGGTAATTTAAGCCATAAGCTGGAAGATTACTTTTATATATTCAAAGGTCAGCCGCTGGCGGTGAAAGAGACCATGCTGGGACCCGCCTATTCCGCCATTGATTTATTATATGAAATGTTACGTGCCATCGGAGAAAAAAGAGACGAAATGGTCGACTCGTATGCCGGTAAATTGGCTGAATTGGATAACAAATTATTTTATTATCAAAATTATGATCAGACGATTGCCGATGAAGATGAAGCGACAGCCAAAAAGACGGCCGCTAAGGAAAAAACTCTGGTTTCGGAAAAAGGCGGCACTGCCATAAAAATTCCTACCGAGCATTTGGATAAATTAATCAATATGGCTACAGAACTGGTTGTTCAGCGCACAGAATTATCCGGTCAACTGGAGCAAATACGAAGTTTGTTTAAAACCTTTGATACGGCTAAAAAACAAGGTTATGCAATAGACGCTTTAATGGAAGAGATCAAACAATCTCGACAGACGATTCAGCAGCTCAGTGAAGATGAAAACCTCAAACAGGGATCGGAAGAAAAAGAACGATTAATGCGTCTTGCTGAACAACTGCAACATTTAACCCGTGAGCTGGATAAAGCAACACGCCATATAAATAAAGTATATTACGGTTTTGAAGAAAACGTTAACCGTATTACTCATGTCAGCAAAGCGCTACATTCCGATATTTTAAGTGTGCGCATGGTACCCGTTGATCAGCTATTTCAAAAATACAAGCGTTCAATACACGAGATGGCCCGAAAACAAAACAAAAAGGTGCAAGTCAAAATTGAAAAAAATCAGGCAGAAATGGACCGTGCTATGATTGAAGCGCTGTACGACCCGCTGTTGCATATTCTGCGTAATGCTGTTGATCATGGATTGGAAACACCGGAGACCCGCAAAAAGCATAAAAAAACTCAAAAAGGTACAATTGTGCTTAATTCCTGGCAAGATAAAAATCAGGTTAATATTCAGATTTCGGATGATGGCAAAGGCATTGATACGGATAAAGTCAAACATAAAATAAAACAGATGGGCTTATTATCCGATGATGAAATTGAAAATCTAACGAAAAAGGACATTATCGATTATATTTTTTATCCCGATTTTTCCACCAGAGAGGAAACGACTGAGGTTTCAGGCCGCGGTGTGGGTTTAGATGTTGTTAAGAATGAAATTCAGCGTTTAAAAGGCTCGATACGTGTTTCGTCCAAAGAAAATGAAGGGACGACTATACACCTAAGAATGCCACTGACCTTGGTGGTTACACAAACCTTATTAATCAAACATCAGGGGAACAATATTGCCATTCCGGCTAATGCCATTCAGGAATCGATTAGTATTAAACAGGACGATATAGTGGTGGATGGGGAGCTACAGTATCTTAATGTCCGAGGCACTTTACTGCCCTTCATTCATGTGGGCGACTTATTAACGTTTACCACCAAAGGCGAGGCCGAGTATCAATATGGTAAAGCTCTGGTTATACATGAAGCCAACATAAGCATTGCTCTGGGTGTGGAAGAACTGATCCAACGTCAGGAAATAGTAGCTCGATCATTGGGAGAGCTATTGCAGGATGTACCCTATGTATCAGGAGGTACCATCCTGAGTAACGGGCAAATCGCCTTCATTTTGGATTATTCCAAACTCATCCATCAGATAGAAGACAATTATTTTAAAACTGCTTCCGCATTTAAACGCGATACCATCGTCTCCCATATTGAAAATGAGATGCCCGATCAAACCGATTACAGCCATCTAAATACCCCGGCTGAAATAGATTTTAAACATATTACAGAACGTAAACCCTGGATTTTGATTGTAGATGATTCCCAGAGCGTATGTAATTTTGTAGCTTCCGTGCTTGAACGCAATAACTTTGAGGTATCTAAAGCCTCTAACGGCCAGGAAGCGTTGAAATTAGTTGAGAACCATTTGCCCGATTTAATCATTACCGACTTGGAAATGCCGGTGATGCATGGGTTCACTTTAATACAAAAGTTGCGCGAGCAAACTCGTTTTAATCAAATACCGATTGTCATCCTAACCGGGCGTGCCGGGCAGGACAAGAAAGAAAAAGGTAAACAGTTAGGTGCCAATGCCTTTATTATGAAACCTTTTAAGGAAGGCGATCTGTTGGATGTGATCGGTAAATACGTAAAAACTGACTAACCGTAATTTGGCAATTATCAGAATTATGAACCATAAAAGAACACTACAATATAAAGGTGTATTATATCCTTTTTTATTGTGCATTGCAGTCGTTGTTATTTTTCTTCATTCTGTGCGTGCTCAATCGGTTAGTATTAGCGGACAGGTTATAACCGGTGATGAGAATTGGGCCGGTGAGGTCGAACTTACAGGTGATGTGGTTATTGACAAAGGTGGACGTCTCTTTATTAATCCCGGTACACAGGTGGTTATTCATCCCAATCGGGATGATAGCCGATCCGGAAATGATCCCGGACGCACTGAAATCATCGTAAAGGGTGTTCTTGTGGCCAGAGGCGATATA
The DNA here is from genome assembly GCA_014730185.1 of Caldithrix sp. Taxonomy (GTDB): domain Bacteria; phylum Calditrichota; class Calditrichia; order Calditrichales; family Calditrichaceae; genus WJIP01. The sequence continues at coordinate 4,171 of WJIP01000177.1, forward strand.
GATAATAAGATCGTATTCACTTCCAGCGGTACTAAAAAACGCATGGGTGACTGGTTAACAATTAATATTAGCAATCCATCCGAAGTATCGGTCATCATGTACACTGTTATTGAATATGCTTACAATGGTATTACCCTTAAATACAGTAATCCGCAGATAAGAAACTCCATTTTCCGTTATAATTATAATGCCGGACTGTCGATAGAAGTAAAAGCAAAACCTATATTGGAAGGGAATATTATATCAGAAAACGGTTACGCTGGTATAATCTGTAAATTGGGTGCAAATCCCAAGTTAACCGATAATATGATTGCAGCCAATCAGGTAGGGATGATTACATTCAGCCTGTCCAAAGCCAATTTGGGATTCAATAGCTCGGACGAAAACGCCAACCGGGGCGAAAATGTATTTATAGACAATCGTGACTACCATTTCTATAATCATACCAATCAGGATATATGGGCCGAAAATAATTCATGGGGCACCAAAGACAGAGATTTGATTGCTGAAATGATTTTTGATGGCAATGACGAAGCCGGTATTGGAATGGTGGATTTTTTGCCCTTTAAAGGAGCGCGTCAACCAGCGCAAGATAAGATTTTGCTGGCTCAAGAGAGTGGATCTAACCCGGAGGATGGTAATTCGAATCCGGCGCAGACCGGCAGGGATTCTCTTTCTCTGAGGCTTGTTACCGAATCAGGTGACTCAGTGTTGCAGCAGGATAGTGTTTTAATGACAGGTAATGGAATTAATATAGCCCTAAATGAGCAAACCGATACGACAAACACTGAAAATAGAGAAATAACTTCTGGAGCCTTATCCTTAAATACGACATCAACCCTGATCGAACCTGAGGTACAGGTCAAGCAAAAACAAGCAGAAAGACAAAGACTATCCATCAATTATGACCAGGTTTTTCAGGAACCTTTATTGGACGAGCCCAAACAAGTCATTTTTCGTAAAGTCCCAATGATTGAAAATGAACATGTCAGTTTTAAGGCAGAGGGAAAAGTAATTGTTAATGTAATTGTTAATAAAGAGGGTAGGGTAGAATCGGTCAGGATTTTGAGGAGTTTAAATCCCTATTATGATGATTTGGCATTAGAGGCTGCAAAAGAATTTATTTTTGAGCGAGGCACTATAAACGGTATACCCGTACGGTTTTCAACCAATCTGCTTTTTAAATTTAATGAATAATAATAACTTTCCAATATATCTTCTTTTTTTTATTTTAGATCAACCGGAACAATTATGACATTCTCATATCATATTAAGATAAATCCTGGATGTCGGATTAACGATTCAGATGAGACCGGCAAACGAAATGTACGAAATGAACGACTATAGAAATCGGTTAACCTAAAACAGAGATTGAGATAATCGTTGATAATTGCAACAACATTATTAAATTGTGAACGCTTAGAGATATAGGGGCAGGTTTGCGCAATGGATAAAACACCATCATATCCTAAACGGAAATTATACGTGGCTATTGCCGGCAATATCGGTTCAGGTAAAACCACGCTGACACGCATGTTGAGCGAAGAACTGGGGTGGAAAGCTTACTTCGAACGGGTTATCGATAATCCATACCTGGAAGATTTTTATTACGATATGGCTCGTTGGAGTTTTCATTTGCAAATATTCTTTTTATCCAACCGTTTCCGTACACAGCAGGAAATTACTGAATGGCCGGGCTCCTGTGTCCAAGACAGAAGCATTTATGAAGATGTGGAAATATTTGCCCATACCCTGTACGAACAAGGCAATATGTCTGAGCGGGATTATGATAATTACAGAAGTTTGTTTGCCATTATGGTGAAATATCTGCGCCAGCCGGATCTGATCGTATATTTAAAATCAGAAGTGGATCATCTGCTGAAGCATATTAATAAAAGGGGTCGTGATTATGAAAAGAATATTGATCCGGCCTATTTAAACGTTTTAAATGAGGCTTATGATGCCTGGATTGAACGGGCCAAAAAAGAGAACTTTCATATCGTCACATTTAACATGAATAACCGAAATTTTGAAGAAAATGCCGACGATTTTCGGATTATATGTGACTCCATACGCAAATTGGAACGACAAACGTGGCTAAAAGGTGTTTAATCGTTTGCTATTATTTCCCGCCTATCGGGGGAGGAGGCGTCCAACGTATCCTAAAATGGATTAAATACGGCACTCATTTGGGTTGGCGGTATACTGTTGTAACTGCCGATGAAAACTCAGATATTCAGCCCCTTGATGATTCTTTATTGGAGGAAGTACCTGAGAGCACGCGTGTCATACGCAAGCCGGCCCATATCGGCGGAAAAAATACCAATTCTTTGTTGAACCGTTTTATGCACTCCCGCGGCCATTATTACTGGAAAAGGTGGGTCAGCGCATTTTTGTATTTACCGGATTCAAGAAAACACTGGATTAAAACGGCCGAGCAAACGATATTGAAGGAAATCCGAAAAAATAAATATGATTGTGTGCTGTGCAGTGCTCCACCTTATTCAATTCTGATCCTGGCCACGCGTTTACAGAAAAAAATATCTCAGCCCGTTATTGCTGATATGCGTGACTATTGGACCAAATATCCATTTAAAATATATCCCACGGCCATCCATAAATGGATAGATCGTAAAATAGAGGACAAAACTCTGTCCCGTATTAACTTTGGGATAAGCGCCTATCATGGATTGTTGGCGGACATTCAGAAACGGTTTCCCAACAGCAATGCCCGCTGGATTTATATACCTAACGGTTATGATGAGGATGATTTTACCAATTTAGAGGACAATATTTTAAATAATGGATATTTTAATATGGCCATCGCCGGTACGCTTTATTCTCATTTAACTACCCCCCGTTCTCTGTTTAAAGCAATCCATGCATTGCTCAAAACATACCCCGAACTCAGAAGCAAAATACGACTCCATTACATTGGCAAAACTTTTATTGCCTTATCCGAATTAGCCAGGAAATATGGAATAGAAGATGTGGTGGTCAGACATGGTTATATGCAACATAAGAAGTATTTGAATCTCTTAAATTCAATGGATACATTGATTTTTATACTCGATCATAATAAATTAATGGGTTCAAGTCCGGTCGGTGGCCGTGTATTTGAATACATTAGACTGCGCAAACCGATTTTGGCATTAGTGCCGGAAAACGGAGAAGCAGCCCGGATAATTCGACAAACGCGTTCCGGAATTGTTATTTCACCCCGAGATGTAGATTCGATTACACAAGTTCTTAGCGAATGGATGACTTGTAAACCTCAGTTTTTGTTTGAAGACATTAAGCAATATAACCGGGAGCTTCAAGCCGAAACGATCAATGCATTTATTGAGCAGATAATACAGAGTAAAAATAATGTCGCATAATTATCAAGAACGTCTGGCAAAAATATGGTTGTTTTTTTATAGTTCGGCTTTAGTGTTGATTTCAGGCATTTACCTGGCCGCTTTTGTCTATTCCTATTCATCCGAATGGATTTTAGCTTCTTTCTATTCTGTCTATCAGGAAATATTGCTGTACCTGGCAGGCGCAGGCACATTTATAGTCGTTCCGGTTTGGTTTCTCTATCAACAACAGAAAAAGAAACAAAGTCTCATCGATTTACAAAAGGCGTTATTGAGTAATTTTAACCTCTTTCTTATCTTTGTTTTTGGTTTGTATCTACTCTATAGCATCAGGCAATTCGATGTCACACTAAGGCTGGCTGATTTAATCTGGGCTTTATTTGCAGTTTACCTGATTTATGCCTTCCAATCCCGTCTGAGGCAACACGGATATCCGGCATGGCAGAATGTGACAACCACCGTTACCCTGATGTTGGGGGTTTTAAAAGCGGCAATCTTTTTTTTTATTTGGGTGAGCGCTGACAAAACAATCATATATGTATTACTTGTACTACTTTTAACTGAGTTATTCATTGTTTTCTTAAAATTTGCAATGTTAAACCGTTTTTCTCAAGAAACGAGGCAAACCGGTCGAATATTGTTAACGGACTATAGCTTCCTCTTTGGAAGCCGTCTAATTTTAGGAATTTTTATTCCATTAGTGTATACCTTTTACCAATTATTTACTGGAAATGTGCAATTACGTTTTTTAGCCATATTCCTGCTGATTGGTGAAATTTTAGAGAGGTATTTATTTGTTTATCCGGCCGTACCCGTTGAATAGTATTAATAAAATAGACAAACAAAGATTAACATGCATAGATTTTTAATTGTATTAATGAGGAGCTTATCATGAATGCCCTGATACGTATATCAATTATTATAGCTTCCTTAAATTTGTTTATTGGTTCGTTACATGCCCAGGAAACAACTGCAGAATACATTAGCGGCATTCCTTCGCCTCAGTTGGAAAATAGTGAAGCACTAACAGATGGTGTCCAGGATATTTTTTTGGAAAAGGATCGCTTATATACCGTAAATGTTTGGGCCGGATTACAAGTATCCGATGTAACCGATGTGCGCGACCCTAAAATACTCGGTACTTATTTAACATCCCATCTAACGCATAATGTATTTGTAGAAAATAATCGTGCTTATCTTTCAATGGAGATGGATGGAGTTGATGTTTTGGATGTATCGGATCCTACATCAATCCGTCGGCTTTTAAACATAGATACCCAAGGGGATGCCTATTGGGTTGTTGCTTCTTATCCGTATGTGTTTGTTGCTGAAGCCAGCGCAGGTGTCGGGATCTATAATATCAGTAATCCGGATAGTGTTGTCGAAGTATCACGCATCGAAATAGAAAAGTGGGTGTGGAATCTCAGTATTAATGCAAACAATCTCTATATCGCTTCTAAAGCTCAGGGATTAATAATTGCGGATATTTCCAGTCCCGGTGCGCCCGAAAAGATATCGGCTTTTCCATTGGTGGAAGATATTAAAAGCGTGCATGTTGAGGGCGGGGTGGCTTATGTTTCCAACGGACCTGCCGGCTTGTGGCTGATTGATGTTGCCGATCCGGCAAATCCGCATTTAATAGAAAACGTATCCATCAAAGGATATGTCTACAATGCTTTCCGTTCGGGAGGATCGGTTTTTGTTGCCAATGAGGCTGGTAAGCGTATTGATATTTACGATATTAAGGATTCCGGGGGCGTCACCTACGAAGGACAATATCAATCCCAAAATAAAGTATTTGATGTTATCAAAAAAGACGTCTATCTGTTCACAGCAGTCGATAGCGGAACGGTTGTTCTGCGGTATAACAGGCCACCGGTTATCGAACCTCTCGACGATCTTATAG
>WJIP01000013.1 GCA_014730185.1 Caldithrix sp.
GAACAAAGTTATCTGCATTTAGTGCGCAGACACATGCAGGAAATCACCGCCCCGGATTCAGTCCGGGCTTACTTCGAAACCAAAAACACCCAAGCCGGTCAACTTCATAGAAGCCCTTTAACAAAATTTCATAACCTGCAGGAATGGTTATGGTGGAAAGCACAGCAGAATGTGCACAGGCGCTTGCGAGCAGACACCGAACTGAACATCCAAATTGACTTCAATGTGCTTAAACATGAATCCCGTCAGATTAACTGGAACAATCGTATTCCCATGTTTATGATTCGCAGACCGCAATAATGACGATGATCGAACGGCTGGTTTTTGATCGATGCGCAAAATACCCATGGAGTTGGCTATCAATGCAGTGCCAGCTTATTCATTGGTAACTTATCGCTTGCAGAAGGGAAACAACCGGAAGTTGTTGCCTGCCATTTTTAATCCAGTCAATGAACTGCATAATAGTTTACATTTCGATTTAAACGTTTAACTCAAAAAATAAAGATTTGAGCTGAAATCAATATTAGTCCACTTAACCCCTTCCTTAACATCAAAACAACCGACAAACAAAATCGATTCTATATCAATTATTCGTTCATTTAAGATATTATTTTGCTGGACTTAATTCTTTTTTACTTGACAACAACTCCGACATTTATTAGAATTGGCTTAGTTAAACGTTTAACTTGTGAGTGCTTAATGCCAACAATAAAAGATGTGGCTAAAAAAGCCAATGTTTCTATTGCCACCGTATCTTTAGTAATCCACAACAATAATCGCATTTCACCCAAAACGAAACGTCGCGTACAAAAAGCCATTGATGATCTGAGTTACCATCCCACTCGCTCAGCTCGCGGACTGGTTTCTCAGAAGAGTGGCAACATCGGTTTTATATTGACTGAAGATCATTTTACCCGATCCGAGCCCTTCTACAGTCAAATTTTTCTGGGCACTGAGTTTATTGCCCGGAATTATGAATATTATATTCTGTTAACCACCATTACTCCTAATTTTTCCGGAGAAGATCGCTTACCCAGATTTGTACTGGAAAACAATGTTGATGGCATAATTTTGGCTGGCAAAGTGCCTGACCTTCTCATTGAGCGATTACAGGAATACAAATTACCTTTAGCTTTTGTGGACTACTATCCCTCAACCGGAAATTTTCCGGTTGTCATGATAGATAACATAAACGCCGGTATGCAGGCTACTCAGCATCTGATTGATTGTAACCATACCAAAATAGCCTTTTTAGCGGGTGATTTTGAACACCCCAGTATTCATGAACGCTTTCAGGGATATAAAATGGCTCTGGAAAAGGCCGGCATCACGTTTGATGAACGAAACGTAATTTCTGATTTGCCCTATCCATCGCGTAAGTATGGTTACCAGGCCGTTACCCGATTATTAAGTCAATGTCCTGATATCACCGCAATTTTTGCTTGTAACGATGCGATGGCTATTGGTGTACTTCGTTATCTTAAAGAACATGGTTTATCCGTACCCCACGATATCTCCTTAATAGGTTTCGACGATGTTGAAGCTGATATTTACCTGGACCCTCCTCTTACGACAATGCGCGTTCCCAAAATTGATATGGGTATAGAAGCCATTCGATTAATGGTTGATTTTTTAAATAATAACATTTCGAATCCCAGAAAAGTACTTGTCCCGGCTGAATTGATTGTGCGACAATCAACCTGTTCCGCGGCATGACAAATTAGGATTAATCTAATCATAAAGATTATGTAATGGTTTAAAACGCTAACTTGTTCAACCAAACGTGAGGAGGTTTTTATGCCAAGTAAGTACCTTAAGTTGTCCTATTTGGTATGCTTCGTCGTCCTGTTTATGGGCGTTGCTGAAGCCCAAAATTCCAACCTGTTAACCAATCCTGATCTGGAGATGCAGAAGCCTGCTTTCTGGAATAAGCTTAACGAAAGCGGCGGCACCCTAACCTGGGCTACGGACGATCCTGCCCCCAACCCCTGGAACCACGATCTGCCCGGATTCCGTTCCCTTAAAGTGGAAAAGAACGCTACCGGTGACGACATGGTGGGCTGGAAAAGTGATAATAACGCCAACCTCTACTGGAATAATGCTTCCGGTGGAACACTTTATTCTCTGACCTTCTGGGCCAAAACCAGTGGGGTGAATACCAGTCCCGCCAATCAGGATGAAATGATCGGCGTATGGTTCCGTTTCTACAGCGACGGATCGTTGATCACCGAGCAGTTTGTGGAAGTCGATCAGAGCGCCGCTGACATGGACTGGAAGGAATATACCGGAGCCATTACCGTCGGTTCGGAACCGGATGAAGTATATGCAGAAGCGGTTATGGGCAAAAATGCCACCGGTACGACCTGGTTCGATAATGTCAATGCCAGTACCGATCCCTGGTCTATGGGTATGTTCAACGGTGATGTGGAAACACCGGAAGGATGGATGTATTGGTCCGATACGGGCGGTGATCATCTGAATTTCTGTTATTTGGTAGAAGACACGGGTGCACACAGCGGTAATTATGCAGCCCTGTTGCATGAAACCGATACCGATGGTGACGAAATGGTTTATTACAGCGAACCTGCGGAGGCCAAACCCAACACCTGGTATAAAATCGGCGTGTGGGTCAAAACCGACAGCGTCAACCACGATCCGGATTGGCTGGCCAGTAACGTTACCCCGGATCGGGATAATAATCGTGCCGGCGTCACTTTCTTCTTCCATCGCGATCCCATTGGCGAAAACTGGGATTTAACCGGCGGGGATCAGTTTTTCTACATTGATCAACGGGATTCGGCCAGCGGATGGACCCATTATAATGTGATTGCCCAGTCTCCCGAAGACGCCGCCGGAGTCAGTATGCGGGCCCGGCTTACCTCTTTCCCAACCGGATATGTATGGTATGATGACTTTACAGTTCAGGAAGTCACTGTATTATTAGTATCCATCGATGAGCCTGGCAAACGTTCGGTAGTCATGACCAAAGAACATGAACTGATGCAGAATTATCCTAACCCCTTTAACCCGGAAACACTGATTGAATATCGTGTGCCTGAAAAAGGTGAAGTGCAGTTAAACGTATATGATATGATGGGCAGAAAAATACGTACGCTTGTAAATGGTGTTAAGCCGGCGGGCACCTATCAGGCTACCTGGGATGGACGCGATGATGCCGGCAACAAGGTGAGCACCGGCATGTACATTTACCAGTTAAAGGGCAAAAATGCTCTGGTTACCAAACGCATGCTGTTAATTAAATAATTTATACTCAACCCAAACGTTAAAGTAAATTTCACGATGCATCCCCTCCCCCTCTGGCCGCATTACTCGCAGAGGGGGAAACGGGATGTGTTAAACATCAGACTACAAAAGAGGGCTTGAAATGGGCCATCTTAATCGCAATAAAGCTATAGTTTTCATCCTTTTGCTGCTAATGGTACTTCCTGTGTACACTTATGGCGGTACAACCGGTAAACTTGTGGGGAAGGTCATTGATGCTCAAACCAATGAACCATTGCCGGGTGTTAATATTATTCTGCAAAACACCAGCTTCGGTGCGGCCACGGACTTAGACGGTCATTTTTTAATCATCGGCATACCGCCCGGAGAATATGCCGTTCAGGCTATGATGATCGGTTACCAGGAAGTTGTTGTCACCAATGTAAAAGTAAATGCCGACAAAACGACGAAAGTGGATTTTGAACTGAAAGAGAAAAGCTTGGAATTGGAAGAAGCCATAGAAGTGACTGCCCGCCGGAAAATGGTAAAAAGAGACCTCACGTCAACTGAATCCTCGGTAGACAGAGACGCCATTGAAAATTTACCGGTGGAAAATTTTACGGATGTGGTTAATTTGCAGGCCGGGGTGGTTAACGGTCATTTTCGTGGTGGCCGCCTGGGCGAAGTGGCCTATATGATCGATGGGGTTCCGGTTAATGATGTGTATTCCGGGAGTTATGCCATCCAGGTTGAAAACAATTCTATACAGGAGCTGAATGTTATAAGCGGTACGTTTAATGCCGAATACGGGCAAGCGATGTCAGGTGTCGTTAATGTTATCACCCGGGAGGGCACGCAAAAGTATTCGGGGAATGCTACTTTATACATGGGCGATTACATCAGCGGTCACGATGATATTTTCTGGAATATTGGTTCTGTAAATCCCATAAGTAACTTCCAGGGTAATCTCAGCGGGGGTGTGCCCGGTTTTGCAAACCGGCTAAAGTTTTATCTCAGCAGCCGTATTTTTCATGATGATGGATATATTTACGGCAAAAAGGTGTTCACACCATCAGATCACTCCGATTTCACCCAGGAAAGTCCGGAAAACTGGGTTGTGGAAAGCCGTGGTCAGACTTACTCATTCAGCGAAGCCCTGGCCCAACGCCTCATCGATGAGGCTAAAGCGGAACCTATGAATGCCACTGACCGCTACACCGGAACCCTGAAATTGACCTTTCGCCCTACGGACACGGATAAAATCAGTGTGCAGGGTATTTATCAGGTCGAAGAATGGCAAAATTATAATCACCAGTTCAGACTCAATCCTGAAGGAACGTATCAGAATCAACAAAACGGTATAACTTCCATCGCCCACTGGAATCATGTATTCAGTCCAAGGACTTTTTTAGATTTACGCTATTCTTATTTTGATACGCAATTTGAACAATACGTTTATGAAAACCGTTTTGATGACCGGTATGTATCTAGTCGGCGGTTACAGGATACGGGCGCTAACGCTTTTTTAAGCGGCGGTCAGCAAATGTGGCAATTTCGGCGGAATACAACCACTCAAATTATTAAACCCGATCTTACCAGTCAGATCAATAATACCCATCAAATTAAAGCCGGTCTGGAACTAAAATTTCACCGTTTGTGGTTACATGAATATGAAGTACTGCCCGACGATCCCGATCGCATTTCACCTCTAACCGCGTTCAATAATAACCAATATACCCATTATCCGGTTGAATTAGCAGCTTATGCGCAGGATAAAATCGAACTGGATTATATGGTTGTCAACGCCGGATTGCGGTTGGATTTTTTTGATCCCGACGGACAGATTCCGCAGAATTTTAAGAAGCCATCGGACTCCGAACGCAAGGCAGCCGAAACCAGTTTCCAAATTAGCCCCAGAATCGGCATTGCATATCCGGTATCCGAAACCGGGGTGATTCATGTTTCCTATGGACATTTTTTCCAAACACCAAATTTCTTTTATCTGTATACCAACCCGGAATTTGATATTTTGCAGGTGCAAAGTACACCTTCCCCGCCTCCGCAATCACTGATTAACACTGTGGGCAATGCCAATTTAGATCCACAGAAGACGGTTATTTATGAGCTGGGTTTGCAACAGCAGATCGGAAGCAACTTTGCCATCACGCTAACGGCTTTTTATAAAGATATCCGTAACCTTTTAGGCACACAGGTTTTGCAGAACACTCAGGGCATCCGCTATGCCCGTTACATCAATCGGGATTATGGTTTTGTTCGAGGCATAACCTTTGAATTTGAGAAGCGCTATTCAAATTTTGTCAGTGCTAATATCGATTACACTTACCAGATTGCCAAAGGTAACGCCTCCGATCCCAACAATGCTTTCTTGGACGCCCAAACCGACCCGCCCAAAGAAACTGAAAAACAACTGGTGCCTCTGGACTGGGACCGCCGCCATCAGATCAATACTACACTAACATTGGGTAAACCGGGAAATTATGCACTCAGTTTAATCGGCCAATACGGTACCGGTTTACCCTATACACCGACCTTTCAAAACATCCAGACCTCTTTTGAGAACAGCGTTCGTAAACCGGATCAGTTTAACGTAGACTTGTACGCATACAAGGATTTTCAATGGGGCGGCCTCACATATTCATTTTTCGTAAGAGCTTTCAATTTATTTGACCGGTTAAATGAACAGAATGTCTTCACAGATACGGGCCGAGCCGGATATACGCTGGCCCCTTTATATGTGGGCGGACTCCGGCCGAGGGGGTTAAACACATTGGAGCAATATTTTATACGTCCCGATTTTTACTCTGCACCACGGCGTGTTCAGATAGGTGTAGAGATGGAATTTTAAAACAGGTAAACGGCTATGAAGCGCATATCAATTTTATCGATAAGCATAATATCTCTTTTATTCTTCGCTCATCCGGCCCAAGCACAGCGCGAACCCGACCCGAATGTGGGGGATACGGAGTTGCGTCGACAAGGTACAATGGATGGGAATCTGGTGCGGACAATTTATATTAATTGGGGTGAAATTGCACATTGGCCGGATTCACCTTCCGGTGAATGGCCCAAAGGAACCGGCCATCAATACGTTGACGGAGTTGCGCTTGTAGTCCAGGGTAAAGCCGTCAATAATCAGGGACAGGTGATTTACCCCATGGAAACACAATATCGTGAATTCGTTGACCGTGGTCCCAATGAACAGCTCTGGGGATGGGCGCCCTTACCAGGTTATTTTAACCCGGAAGGTAACAAACCGGCCATAAGCAATGATGTATCTTCCTGGCCGGACTATTGGCCGGACAAACCCGATGGTTGGGTCAATCCCAACGAGATACGTAACGACTTTGATGATGATGGCAACGGGCTGGTGGATGATCTGGTATATTGGAACGGATTTTTCGGAAAAGGGGTCCGTAATGCCGATTTAGAAACGTATTTTGTCTTTGATGATGACCCGGACGAGGAATGGGATTTTTATCCCGTGCCCTCGGATCCCGAACGAAGAGGGATGGGTTTGGAAGTGGCTGCCCGTTACTTTCAATGGTCTCAGGTTATGGCTGAAGACGTTATATTCGCTTTGTATTTTATTACCAATGAAGGACAGTTTACGTTTGACAGTACCTATTATGCTTTTTACATCGATTGGGGCGTTGGGGGTACGGATGATTCCTCTGACGATACCGGCGATTACGATACTTTTCTGGATATTGCCTGGGCCTGGGATTTTGACGGTTTTGGTACACCCGGCCAATGGCATCCCGTGGGCGTTGCCGGATTCGCCTTTTTGGAAAGTCCCGGTATTGACGATGACGGTTCGGATAATGATGAAGATGGTATCATCGATGAAAAGCGAGATTCCGGACCCGGAAACTGGTTGGATGAATACCCCTACGGCGTTTCCAATCCAGACCAGTATAAAGCTTACTTCGGACACGAGCCCCGGCCACATTGGTCCGGTGACGAAGACATTGACTGGGAAAGTTATACGGATGTAAACAATAACGGTGAATGGGATGAAGATGAACCCCTTAACGATGATGTGGGTATTGACGGGCTAGGCCCCAATAATTTCGGATATACAGGACCGGATGAGGGCGAAGGCGACGGAATGCCTACTTCAGGCAGACAGGGTGAACCGGGTGAACCGGACTTTGATTTTACGGATAAAGATGAATCGGATCAGATCGGTTTAACGGGATTTCGTATTTTCCCCGTTCATAAATACGAATTATGGAATGAAGAACAAAACTGGGATGTGTTCAGATCGGCCCCACCTCCTCATAGCCAGCAGGTAACCGCTAACCTTGGTATGTTCTTTTCATCGGGACCGTTTCCCCTGCAAGCAGGACAGACCGAAAATTATTCCATGGCCCTTCTCTTCGGTGAAGACAAAGATGATCTAGTATTGACCAAGAGGACCATCCAACAGATTTACAATGCTGATTACAGATTTGCCAAGCCACCCGATAAACCTCGTCTTAAAGCGGCCATACCCAGAGATGGCAGAGTTATTCTGGTCTGGGACGATCAGGCGGAAGAATCCTGGGATCCCTTTTTACAGGAATATGATTTTGAGGGGTATCGCATTTACCGGAGCACAGAGCCTGAATTTCTGCAACCCAGAATCATCACCGATGCATATGGCCGGCAAACCTTTCGCAAACCGATTGCTCAATTTGACCTCAAAAATGAATGGAAAGGACTGCATCCCATCGACGTTTCCGGAGCGCACTTCAATCTGGGAGATAATTCCGGACTAACACACTATTACATCGATGAAGATGTTAAGAATGGTCAAACCTATTATTATGCAATCGTCTCTTATGATCACGGACTGGTAGACACCAGTGCCAGTGGCGATCTGGTGGGTTTGACCCCTGCCGAATGTACCAGTAAAATTGTAAAAGATGTCGCCGGTAATGTAACCGTCGATGTAAATACGGCGATGGTCATTCCCCGAGCACCGGCGGCCGGATACATACCACCGGAATTGAAAGAAGGTTTTCAGCGCAATACTGTTGGTACCGGAACGGTGGATATCGACTTTCTTGTACCCGATTCTGTGCTCGATACTCGTACATATTCGATTGAATTCGGAGACACCTCGTTTTTCCATAACCAGGGAAATCCCTATTACCGTGTATTTGACATTACCGACGATCAAAGGATTGCAAAGACAGATACCATATGGATCGATGAAGAATCGCAATCTCCTTTGATTGATGGCTTTGTATTAACGCTGAATAACGACGCCGTGGAGCTGAATCAGGAGAAAACCGGCTGGCTCGTAGGCGAAACGACATACCGCTGGCGTGTCAATTTTGATGATACCTACACGAATGAAGATCCGACCAGCCCTTTCAATCTAAACATCAGTTATCCGGCTGATTTCGAAATTATGTTTTCCGATCAAATTGTGGACACAGCCCAAAACGAAATTTTAACCCCAAAAACATATCCTACTAAATTTAAGGTCACCAACATAACGGAGGATAAAGACGCCACATACATCTTTAAGGATTTCTACGATCCGGATTCCACGCTCAGTCCCTACCTGCCCGATCAGGAACGCTCAAAGATGGAACAAATCCTTATGTGGGTAAGGGATCCGCGTCCGGGGAATCTGGTGCCGTTAAAGACAACATGGCGTCTGTTTTTTGAGGCGGACACGAACCTTGATCAACAATCCGCGCCGGCACCGGGCGATATCTTTCGCATTTCCACCAAAAAACCTTTCCGGTCAAATGATGTGATTACGTTTTCTGTGGGTGGCGAAAAATATGACGGGGATAAAGCGGAAACCGATCTTGATAATATTGCCGTTGTGCCTAATCCATACGTTGTGGCGGCCTCCTGGGAATCAAAGTCTCCGTTCCGCTTCGGGCGCGGTGAGCGACGATTGAATTTTATTCATCTGCCGCAAAAATGCACTATTCGTATTTATACCCTGCGCGGTTATCTGGTCGATACCATTGAGCACGAAAGTACTATGGATGACGGACAGGCCACCTGGAATATGCTTAACAAGGATGGTCAGGAAATTGCCTACGGTGTCTATGTTTATCACGTAGAGGCTCCGGGTGTTGGTGAAAAAATCGGTAAGTTTGCGGTTATTAAATAATATAATATAGGTTCTGCTATGAAACACATAATCGCTATCATTATAATGGCAATGATTCTGCCAGTTACAACAATAGCTCAGGATGATAAAAATATCTCCAACGTGGGCACTACATCAGCAGCCTTTCTGGAAATTGGTGTTGGGGCCCGCGCTATCGGTATGGGAGGGGCCTTTGTATCCACAGCCAATGATGCAAGCGCTCTTTACTGGAATCCGGCAGGTCTTGGTGAGCTGAAACGGGCAGAAATTATGTTTGTACATACCAACTGGATCGCCAATATTAACTTCGATTTTGCCGGCGTGGTCATCCCGCTTGGTCGATACGGCACCATTGGCGGTGGTATAACCAGTTTAAGTATGGATGACATGAAAGTGCGCACTATTGACCAGCCGGAGGGAACTGGTGAATTTTTCAAAGCCGGGGATTTATCCATTATGCTTTCCTACGGATACAAATTAACGGACCGTTTTTCCATCGGATTTAACACCAAGTTTATTCATCAGCAAATATGGAAAGAGACCGCCAGAGGATTTGCCCTGGACATCGGTACTATTTTTCGGACCGGTTTAAATGGTATGCGCATTGGTGCTGCCCTTACAAATTTTGGCACCGATTTACAAATGAGTGGTGATGATTTACTGGTTTATCACGATATCGATCCATATCAACTGGGTAACAACGAACGTATTTTTGCCAGTTTAAAAACTCAAACCTGGCCTTTACCTCTGAACTTTCAGGCCGGGCTGGCCATGGAGGCCTATCAATCGGATCGTCATAGGTTAACCTTGGCCACGGAAGCTATGCACCCCATCAACAATACAGAAAGTCTGCATGCCGGAATGGAATATGCCTTTAACGAACTGTTTTTTTTGCGGGGGGGCTATCGTAATTTGTTACTAAAAGATAGTGAAGAAGGGTTAACAATGGGCGCCGGATTTTCCATCCGGTTTATGAATAATTTTAAGGTAAGAGTGGATTATTCTTATGCGGACTTCGGCCGTTTGGAGAATAGCCAGCGTTTCTCGTTAAACATGCAATTCTGAGCCAAATTACTGACGGAACCTGAATGGATAAATTAACAATTTTTCTGCATATTACTATATTTACAATTTCCATCGGCTTGCTGGGTTGCAGCGCTGACCGCTCCTCATCCGGTAACGAGCTGTTGTATTGGTCCTCCAACAACACCTATGAAATCGAATTTGCCCGGGCAATGGTTAAAAGCTGGAACAAACAAAATCCGCAGGTTAACATTCGTTTTCAACCCGTTCCGGAGGGACAATCCAGCGAAGAAGTTATTTTAGCTGCTGTTGTCGGTGAAACCACTCCTGATATTTATTCCAATATGTGGCAGGGTGATGTGGAATCCTATGCCCGCGCCGGGGTATTAATCCCTCTGGATACTCTGGATGGATTTTTAGATTACATTAACGAACGCTGTGATAAACGTGTTATCGAGGAAATAACTTCCACAGATGGCCATATTTATCAGATTCCTTGGAAAATAAATCCTATAATGCTCATTTATAACGAAAAACTCTTATCACAAATCGGATTTAATCAACCGCCACGAACGTACGAGGATTTTTTGGAGGCGGGTCGCCGTTTCCACAAAGACACCGACGGCGATGGTTATGTAGATCGATGGATTGGATATGCTGAGGTTGTGGTCACCTGGTGGCAGCGTTTTTTTGATTTTTATCCTTTGTATTTAGCCGCTTCCAAGGGCAAAGCGTTGATAAAGGATAATGAAGTAGTGTTTGATAATCAAGATGCCATCGACGTATTTCGCTTCCTGCGTAAACTTTATGCAAATAATTATTTTTCCCTAGAACGTCTGTCTGCTCGCCAGGATGTATTTCTTTCCGGTATAATTGCCACACGTTTCACGGGTCCGTGGGAAATTCGCCATGCTGAACGTTTTAAGCCCAAAGGATTTCGTTATTCATTCAGTACAATACCCGTTCCTTCAGACACTTTACAAAACATTTATACTTACGGTGATCCCAAAAATATCGTCATTTTCAATACGTGTGATAATCCGGCGCAGGCCTGGCAGTTTTTGAAGTTCATAACCAATAAACAAAACGACCTCAAGTTTTTACAGATGACCCGACAGTTGCCCCGACGTAAGCATTTGGCAAAGGATTCGACATTTGCATCTTTTTTTGACAATAACCCTAAAATGATACCCTTTGCCCGACAGGCCCGATATGTAAAAGGAACCGACAGTTCACCCGTGCTGAAAGAGGTGTTCGATATAATCTCCCGTGAATATGAGGCCTGCGTTGTTTATGGTGAAAAATCTGCCAAACAGGCCGTTCGCAATGCTGCGGAAGCAGCCCGCTTGATTGTGAGGTAAACCAGGATGTTAATGGCATGCTCTTAAAGAAAAAACACATAGCACCATATGCAATGGTCTCACCTTATATTATCCACTTTCTGGCTTTTATCGCCTTTCCGGTTATTTTTTCGCTCGTCCTCATTTTCCATCACTGGAATATCATTGCACCGATGGAATATGTTGGATTAGATAATTTTTACAGACTTTTTCACGACAAATTATTTTTTAAAGCCATAGGCAATACCCTGATTTTTTTAATTATTCATATCCCCCTGCAAATTATAATCGCCTTATTTTTGGCAGAAGTGCTCAATCAGAAAATTAAATTAAGAGGATTTTTCCGGGCCGCTTTTTTCCTGCCGGTTGTTATTTCCGGTGTTGTGGTTACCTACCTGTGGCAACAGCTTTACGGCTATGACACCGGTCTTATCAATCGCATACTGGTCAATCTGGGGTTGGGTCGGGTTGGCTGGATCATTAATCCGGATATGGCTATGCCGTCCATAGCATTTATGGCCACCTGGAAAAATGTGGGGCTTTATGTTGTTCTTTTTCTGGTAGGCTTACAGAGCGTTCCACCCCATTATTACGAAGCAGCCGATTTGGAAGGCGCCAGCCACTGGCAAAAATTTCGTTACATTACCTTACCCTCTATCAATCCTACCATTTTTATGGTAGTTATTTTGTCCACACTCGGCGGCTTTTCATTATTTATTGAACCCTATATCATGACCGGAGGCGGACCACTAAACAGTACCCTGTCGGCTATGCTGTATATTTACAAACAGGGATTTTTCTTTTATCACATGGGATACGCCGCTACCCTCGGTTTCTTTTTCGCCCTTATAATACTCATAGTGATCATTATACAGCGAAAAGTTGTGGAACGGGAGAGTTAGCGCATATGAGAAAGGTTATTCTGTATACGGTACTTATCGCCGGAGCTTTGATGTTCATTTATCCTTTTTTATGGATGGTTCTGGCATCCCTGGCTCCTGAACAGGATATCGGTAACCTCGCACTCATCCCTTCTTCTTTAACGCTTAAAAGTTATCTGCAGATGTTCCAAAAAATTCCCATCTTCAGAGCATTTTTTAACAGCATACTGGTTACGGCTTCCATCACGACCGGCGTCTTGGTCTTTGGCTCCATGGTGGGCTACGCCCTTTCACGGCTTGAATTCCGGGGGCGAAACCTGATTTTCTATATTATCATTTTTACCATGACATTGCCTTTTCAGATTATCCTGATCCCTCAATATATTATAATGGTGGAACTTCGCTGGGTGGATACGTATCTTGCCCTGATTGTACCTTATATGATTAATGCTTTGAGTATAATCATGTTTAGGCAATACTTTAAAAGCATTCCACAGGATCTGATAGATGCGGCGCGGATCGATGGTTGCTCGGAGTTCAGAATCTTGTTTCGGATTTTGTGGCCTAATGCCATCCCGGCCATGGTAACGGTTGGTATTATCATTTTTATGACCACTTGGAATGAAGTTTTATGGCCCCTCATCGTTATCCGTAAAGAAGAGCTGATGACGATGCCCCAGCTGGTCACGTTATTTGTTGTCGGCGGTCGGGCGGAATCCCAATTAGGTGTTAAATTAGCATCGGCAACAATGTTGGCCATACCTATTATTTTGGCTTATCTGTTTTTCCAGAGGTACTTCATACAAAGCATGGCCACAACTGGACTGAAGGAATAATCAAATGGACCATCTGAATGGTTGATAAGGAAGCTTGTATATGCTAAAAATAGGACTAATTGGTTTGGGTGGTTTCGGACAGTTTTGTTTAAACACTTTCAAGAACATGTCTGATGTACAGGTAACCGCCATATCTGATAACAATCTTTCGCTGTTAAAGCAGACGGCAAAAGTCTATGGAATAAAATACTACGATCATGCCGAGGCCTTGATCAGAGAAAAACAAATTGATCTGGTGCATATTATAACGCCTCCTTTTACCCATCATACATTAAGTATCGATGCCCTCAAAAACGGTAAACATGTTTTATGCGAAAAACCGTTGGCTCTATCTAAGGAACAGGCAAAAGCTATGCTGCAAACGGCCCGAAATAGCAATCGTATTTTACCTGTTAATCTGGTTATCCGATATGTCCCGCTTACCATTCAGCTTAAACAATTGATAGACCAAGCATTACTGGGCGCTCCTTTAAGGGCCTATTTTGAAAATTATGCCACCGATGCCCCTTTGCCTCCCAACCACTGGTTCTGGGATAAGGAACGAAGCGGTGGTATTTTTGTAGAACATGGTGTTCATTTTTTCGACCTCTACAATTCTTGGTTTGGTTCGGGCGACGTGATATGGGCGACGAGACAAAAGCGCCCCTTAACGGATCAGGAAGATCGTGTTCTGGCTGTCATGTGTTATGAAAATGGTATTACTGTATCTCATTTTCACAGCTTTGATCAGCCGCCGATGCTTGATCGCCAGCGTCACCATATTGTTTTTGAACAGGGTGAAGTCATTTTAGAAGGCTGGATTCCGAATATTCTTGAGCTTTACGGTTTGGTGGATAAGCAAGTTGAGCGTAAATTGATTGAAATTTTTCCGGGTATAACAATACAA
>WJIP01000178.1 GCA_014730185.1 Caldithrix sp.
AATCGGAAATGATGGCAGCCGTGGTGGATAGCGCGGGAGAAAATGTATGAGTAAGATACACCCATCGGCTGTTGTTGATAAAGATGCCGAAATTGCCGAAAATGTACAAATAGGGCCCTATGCCATTATCGAAAAAGGTGTGAAAATAGGGGAGCGAACGACTATTGCCTCTCATGCAGTGGTTGCCGAGGGCGCATCCATTGGTAAAAACTGCCGGATTTTCAGCGGTGCGGTTATTGCTACAGTACCGCAGGATCTTAAATTCGGCAACGAAAAAACTTTTGTAGAAATTGGTGACAACACGACCATCCGGGAATACGCAACGGTTAACCGGGCTACAACCCATAGTTATTATACCCGTGTGGGCAGTAATTGTCTGCTGATGGCCTATTCTCATATTGCGCACGATTGTCAGATCGGCAACAATGTAGTTATTGCCAATGCCGTGAATATGGGCGGTCACGTCATTATTGCGGATAATGTGGGCATTGGCGGTTTAACGGCCATTCATCAATTTGTGAAAATTGGTGAACAATGTTTTGTGGGTGGTGGGTTACGCGTTAACAAAGATATACCTCCGTTTGTGCTGGCTATGGGTGAACCGATAACCTTCGGCGGACTCAATGCCATTGGCTTAAAACGACGGGGATTTTCGGATACAACCCTGCAAGTATTAAAGCATGCTTATAAAATCATATATCGTTCCGGCTTAACCACTGGTCAGGCCTTAAAAAAAATTGAAGAACAATCCGATTCAATACCCGAAATTGAAACGATTGTGAGTTTTATCCGGGAGAGCGAACGTGGTATTATCCGTTGATCCGGATGTAATGTTTCCTTTCGAACGTCTGCGCATTTTACCTTTTGCCCGCTATAGCGGGGCCTTTAATATGGCTGTGGATAGATACTTTGCCCAAATAGCAGAAGACGAGGATGATGCTGTACTGCGGTTTTACGGCTGGGATCCCTACTGCCTTTCACTGGGTTATCATCAGGATGGTCAGCAGGTGGACAGGGGAGCGCTGTTAGAAGATGGTTGTGATCTGGTGCGTCGGCCCAC
Organism: Caldithrix sp.; assembly: GCA_014730185.1. Classification (GTDB taxonomy): domain Bacteria; phylum Calditrichota; class Calditrichia; order Calditrichales; family Calditrichaceae; genus WJIP01. Next base: position 1,061 of record WJIP01000178.1, read on the forward strand.
CGGCGGTAGCGCTATTTTTCACAGTGAGGAATTAACGTATGGTCTGATTGTCCCCGGCAGAAATAGAGATAAAGAAAAGATCTATCACAGTTTTCATTACCTGTTGCATCGTACCTTAAGACAATTAGGCTATCCGGTACAATTGCAATTACACGATGACCATCAAAATTATCTGAAAAAAGGGGCTCAATCCTTTGCTTGTTTTAACCGGTCTGCATATACGGAGATTACCTTTGACGATAAAAAAGTTGTAGGCAGTGCCCAGAAAATTTACAAATCTGCCGTTTTACAACACGGTTCAATTTTATTGGATGACAAACAAAATTCCATTATCCGTTACTTAAAGGTATCCAAGGAAGCAAAGCAAAAATACCTTGATTTGTTGAAAAAACAATCGATCGCATTAAAAAAAATCAATAACCAGGCAGTAAACGAGATAAATATTGCGGAAAAATTAGTGCAGGAATTTGGTAAAACAGGGAATATTTCCATATATTTTAAAGATTTAACGAGTGAGGAATATGATCAAATTCAAAAATACAATACGTCAGTAGTGTTAAACGGTACATTGCTATAATTAAAAGGGGTAATACCATGAAACAGATGACTATTATTTTGATGATTTTGTTCGTTTGCATTTCGGCTTTCAACGCTCAGGCTCAGAATGTGGACGATTATTTGACGCAAATTCTGGAAGAAACCGGTTATTCCAAAGAAGATTATGTTAAAGGCTATTTACAGCCATTGTCAACCTCATTAGGTACCTCATTAAGCGGTGCCATGTACCACCGTGGTTCAACCAAATCATTGCCCCGTTTTGATGTTGGTATAAAGACGGTTTTTATCCCACTGCCCGACGAAGCTAAAAGTTTTGATATCAACACCAACAGTTTTGGTACATTGACCGTGCCGACTGTGTTTGGTGCAGAGGCGGAAAACAATCAGTTAGGTATACCGGGTGGTTTTGATAACGACTTTTTTGCCTTGCCTGTGTTACATGCCAATGTGGGATTGGCCGGAAATCTGGAAGCTACCGCCCGCTTTGCTACAGCCAACACGGATATTTTCGGTGATCTGGTGTTGTACGGGGCCGGTCTTAAATATGGTTTGAGTGATTTAATTCCCATCCCCATGTTTCCGGTAGATTTCGCCGTACAGGGTTCTTATCATAAATTTGCAGTTGGCGATTTTATGGATGCCGGTACGTTTAATATGAATTTTCAGGCTTCTGCCGGTATACCGCTCTCACCGATTAGTTTTTACGGGGGCATCGGGTACGATAATTCAACGATGGTCATCAATACCGATGAACTGGTACCTGGTAATCTGGCAGTAGGCGAGGTCTCGATAAATGGGGAAAATAATGTCCGTTTTAACGTTGGTGTTAGTTTTACGTTACTATTTTTTAATGTTCACGCGGATTATGCCCTGGGCAAATACAATTCCATCAATGGTGGATTGATGCTGGTTTTATAATCTAAAAAATTCAACATTTTTAAAAAATGCTGCCCTGCACATTTTGCGGGGCTTCTTTTTTTGGTATAACGGTAATTGAACAAAGTTATGCTGCTGGCGTTATACCTCAGTTGGTTTAGGAATGAGAGTACACATATGTTAAATATTGTTGCGATAATTTTTGTTTTCAGTGTTTTGGTAATTATCCATGAACTGGGCCACTTTCTGGCCGCCCGCTGGATGGGAGTGCGCGTGGATAAATTTTCCATTGGTTTTCCTCCCACCATATATTCCAGAAAAATCGGTCAAACTGAGTTTTCTATTTCGGCAATTCCTCTAGGCGGCTTTGTGAAAATGGCCGGATTTATCGATGAAAGTATGGATACGGAAGCCACGGGCGCAGAGGATGAATTTAGTTCCAAACCGGTTTGGAAGCGGATCGTCATCATTACAGCCGGCGTGGTTATGAACCTGTTATTGGCAGTACTGATTATGACCATGCTGAATTTTTTCCAGGGTGAACGTATTATCCCCAATACTACCGTCGGTCAGGTTGAGGCCGGTATTGCCCAAAAGGTAGGATTTCAGGAAAATGATGAAATACTGGCTATTAACGGGCAATCCGTTAATAACTGGAATCAAATTCAGGAAATATTTATCGACAACCTCAATCGCGATATTACATTTACTGTTTTGCGAAATGGACAAGAGGTTACTCTTGCATACAACAAAGAATGGTTTAAAAGTGAGGGCGGGGAAAGATTAAATCTGGTACCTAAATTCCCGGCTAAAGTCGGCGATGTGAACACCGGTATGCCCGCCGGTGAACTCGGTTTGCAGCGGGGCGATGTTATCACCTCCCTGGCCGGAAAGGAAATAAGCGATTGGAAACAGATGACGGAGATTATTCGTCAGTATCCTGGCGAAGAAATTTCTGTAACCTGGCTGCGTGACGGTAAACAAATGGAGGGCACCATTGCACCTCAGGTTTTTGAGGAAAAGAATGAAGATGACGAAACCATCGAGGTGGGTAAAATTGGTATCGGTTATTATTATGAGCACCGGGATGTGGGTCCGTTTACAGCCATCAAGAATGGTGTGATCAATACCATCGATTTGATTGGCCTCAATATTCGTGGTTTGTGGTGGGTCATAAGCGGAACCAAATCAGCTCAGGAAATTCTGGGCGGTCCCATCATGATCGCCAAAATGGCCGGTGATGCGGCCCAGGCCGGCTGGACTTACCTTTGGTATCTGATTGCCGCCCTGAGCGCCATTCTGGCATTTTTTAACATACTACCTATTCCTGCGCTGGATGGCGGTCATCTGTTTTTTCTGGTTATCGAGGGCGTCATGGGTAAACCTTTACCGGTCAGTACTCGTCTGCGTATACAGCAAATCGGCATGGCTATCCTGTTAACGCTGATTATATTCATAATTTACATCGATCTGCGTCGATTATTGTTTTAAATGCCTGCAATCCGTATCTTTAGCCTTATGCAGCACACGGTTATTTATTTTGGCGGGATTATGATCCCGCCAAAATAACGGTGTGTATTACAATCAATTTCAGGCGTATTAACATGCACCGTTAAATTTTTTGTATCGATGGAAAATCCACAAAGGCTACTTCGTCAATTAGATCACTTCATCCTGGAAGCACTGCGTTTCAGTTATAACAAAGCTATGAAAGCCCCGGTCTTTGCCCGGTCATACGATTCTATTGCACCTTTTGCCCACCATCCTAAAAATATACTACGGTTACCGAATAAACAAACGAACACAAAAATCTGGCGTTACCGGCTGCCGCAGAGCCGCATTTATGTTGATTTTATCGATTATAATGAAGGCATGATAACAGTTATCGATTATTTCAAAGTTTGGTTGGTTTATGATAATAATACCGAATCCAATCTACTGGGCCGATGCTCATTGTCCATCGAAAAGGGTCGCGTTCTTGCACCGGAGGGACAAGACCAAGCCGGTGGCTTTTCTCAGACTAAGTTTTCCGATTTACCCCTTGTTGCAGTGAGTGAAGATAATACATTAAACGAGATTTCTCTTTTGCCTGAAAAGTTGAGCAAGTATTATCATTCTGAATGCCGGAACCATCCTCTGTTTCATGTTTCTGCTAATAATGAAACGCTGTTAAAAAATATTGATGAGCACTGGGCGCAATTGAAAATTGTTGAACAGGCAAAGCAAATAGGAAGCCTATCCACCCGGAACATATCGGTTGTAACTCTTATCTGCATACTGGAGCTGTATTTACATTTGGGATGGAGAAAAACGCTAAACAAATTTTTTGAACAAAATTTAAGCAATGTAGAGACGGATTTATACAATATTTCTGCGGTACGGAAATGGTTCAATCGATTCGATATGGATTTGAGTGAGCAGAGTGAAAACCATGAAACTTCAATTGATCCGAATGCGATCACGGAGGTGACTAATTTTACCTCACAATTTTTCAACCCCGGTAGAATTGAACGGCAGGAAAAGATTAACCTTTTACAGGATCACTGGGAATATATCAGCTTACCGGCTGTCCGTATTAATGTACATGAAGCCATTCGACAGCAACCATTGCGATATCTGTGCTTCACGTTACTGGCTATGGAAGAAAATATGAGATGGGCTGACAAATGGTATACACTATATGTAGAATTTCTGGATGCGGCCCAGAGAGCTGCTATGGAATTGTTAGTGTCGGTCAAAAAAATCATGAACATTTGTTTGGATAAGAACGGTATGCTTGTCAGTGAACCATGGTTGGCAGCACCCGTAGTAAGCCTAAAGGATGGATCGCTGATATCATACTGGAAGAGCGTACATCAGGGAAGTGTACGAAAAACAGCGATTGAAATCGGACAAAACTTATCGGTCACTATTGATCGAAAAGTTCAAATGCACATCGATTCAGATCAAAAAACGGTCACCATTGTTCCGTTGACGTATGGAATACCCTTTGTTGAGGAAGCCTGGCATATTGTTACAATAG
>WJIP01000179.1 GCA_014730185.1 Caldithrix sp.
CTGTAATGATCGGTTACTTGACCAGCAGCATGCGTTTGGTTTGCACAAAATTACCGGCCCTGATGCGGTAGAAATAAATTCCTGACGATAAATTCTTACCATCAAAAATGGTTTCATGCACGCCCGCCGGACGGTAATCGTCGATTTCCGTGGAAACCACTTTTCCGTTGACGTCTACAATCTGCAGGGTAACATGGCTCGCTTCCGGCAACTCGAATTTGATATGCGTAATGGGATTGAAGGGATTGGGGTAGTTCTGGCTAAGCTTGAATTGGTCCGGTTTATAATGGGTGACAATATCAGCAGATTTTTGTTGACCTCCTTCACCATCCGGATTATTCATTATATAGTTGACTAAAGGTTCACGTTCTGGGAAGGTAATTTTAATAATCCCTTCACGCACATGTAAATTTGCCACATTAACAGATTTGTAATAAACACCACTGTCCGGTAGTTCATGATATTCAATTTCGGTAAGATGAATATTACCATTATCATCTTCAAATTTCATGTTGAAAAGTATTTCCTGATCCGCAGGCGGTACATTCACATGGTAATAATCGACTTTCAAAATCATGTCAAGTGGTATTAAATCAACATCGGCTATAAAATTATCCGTTTGTAAAAAATCATCGAAATATAAAGTGTCGCCGTCAAAGGTTGTTTGATCCAGTTCTACATTAATAAAACCGATTTGTCCGTTATTATTTTCAGGTTGAAGAATATAGGTAAACTCCCAACTGGATTCTATGGCGTTACAACCTCCGGGAGGTTCAATGGGTTCAATGGGAATCGCATTGGATGGGCCATTGGCGTCTGTATTAATTAAATGTGGAGCATCCGCATACGTGGACCAAACCGCTCCATTCAACTGATGTGGCACCAAAGCCGGATATTGACTCGAACTAGCATAATAAGCAGCCGACCATTGTCCGTCGCTTTCAGAGTAGGTTTTTTTGTGAATATGGTGCAAATTATCAAATTCATGATTTTTCTCATAATAAACAGCCACGTCCTGATTGTTAATTGAGGCCACAGTAGGATGCATTACATCCATAGTGTTTGATGAAAATGTCGTTACGGAATTATATGGTGAATAAGGAGTTGCGCCGCTGCCTCCTGAGGACATAATCGTATTAGAGGAGCCAGGTTCATAGTCACGATAATAAACTTCAGTATGGTTTCTCGATGTATTCAAGCCTTGCCAAACAATATGAGCATGGCCATTTTTCATGCTGATATTTGGTGAAGATTGATTTTCGATCCAGTCTTTGTATTCGGAAACCATTTCCGAGTTATCCCAGGCTGGAGAATTATTATACAACCAACATAATTTGAAATAGACAGCGCCATCGTAATCATAAGCCAGACCCATTTGTTCATTATCGATATTGTGATAGGGATCTGCACACAATGATGGATTTTTACCGTTGATACTTAAATCCGGTATTTGGTACCATACGCCGTCCTCCTTTTGAAAGCCTTCCAAATAATAATCGTTATTATTTGCGTAATCATAAACAATGATAGGTATAGCTTCGCCGTTTTCCCTTTTTAGAATATCAATTGCCGGACTGGGGACTTTAAGATTGAGTTGGACATTTCTTAACCATACGAATTCCGCTTCAGACCACGATGGATCCGTTTCATTTAAATTCAACTCGTTCAACCAAATATAAAAATCTTGGTCACTTACTACTTCAGTCCAAACCAAATAAAGGATATCATCAAATTTCGCAAGGGAAGGATTTGTTGCATAAGCATCAAATGTTCCCTGATAGTCCGACTGTGCAACTAATTCCTCTTTGGTCCAATTATATCCATCATCGGATGAGGTCGTATACCAAATTTTCCCATCATCCTCATAAACTAAATGTAAAGCACCATCTTCTCGGCAGATGCGCCGGCCGTTGTTGTGGCCGGTGGCCCGGGATTGATTACTGGCCAGGTGGCCTTTGTAAACAGCCTCAATGCTTGAACTATTACTGGTAAAAATAACCGGAGTTTGAATATCTGAGGAATTTTGGATATTTACGCTGTTACCTCCCCAACCAACAAAATACCAGGGAATTTCTTCGCCATGAAAGGAATGAGTAACTTGTGGCACTGTGTTTTTTACAGAATAATATGGGGGGATAAGATTAGTAAAATCACCTTTATCCTTAAATATATCATAAACCAGACCTTGATCACCAAAACTATGGTTCACAAAATTATCTGGCTGACTGCCTTCCGCGTCAACATGCCAGGGATCATGTATTTCGAATGATCCTTCCACATAGGTGTCCACTGTTGATAAATAGCGAAGAAGCGTTGTTGATTCCTGTGATTTAACATAGGCTGTCAACGGATCCTCATCATTTATTTGGTGATTTGTTTTTTCCAATAGATAATTATTTTCCTGAGTAAGCCATTGAATATGTTTCTTTCCATTGCGCATTTCTTCATTGGTTTTGACAGAGTGTGTATTGCCTTTTACCACAAGCTGGTCTGATCCGGAGGCGATATTAGGGTAATCATATAGACGCTTGCAGCTGTGGCGTAATCGTCCAGGCCCAGATAGCCGCCTAAATTATCGGAAAAACCAAGAGTACTGTTTTTTAAAGTTACCGTAATGCATTCAGACGCTACGTTTTGGTAAAAGGATTTTTCTTCCAAACGAAAGCGCATGCGGTCGCTTTGATCAGGAGAAAATGAGTCTTTACAATAATAAGGCGAGGCCGACATATAATTTGTAGCAATAATTGTAGGCGGGTATTCTATGGGATTGTTGCCAAATTGATATTCAGTACAATTTAGCCAATAACTGGAATTTCCCCAATCATCATGCGGTAAATATGTTTCATATTCTCTGGATCTGTCATCATAGGTATGGTATAGCCAGAAACAATGGGCCATTTCATGGACTAAAACATTTTCACTTACCGAGCCGTTTACCCAAAGCTTTAAAGACGGGATATCACCGGCCCAACCTAATTTAACGGTTGGTGAGTGTGTTGAACCGAAATATATATCTATAGCGTTCGGCTGGCGGTTCACCTGAAACAGGTTATCAAAATCAGGATGAGGTACAGCATAAGCGTCATCCATAATTTCATCAATATCTTCAGGGTTTATCCACTGGATATAAATGCCAAAGTCATCATAAACATCCTTAAGATTATCCATTTGAGAATCAATCAAATTGTATGGTTTTCCATATTCGCCGTTTGAATCGCTGATGCGGTGCACATAAACGCGTACGTTAACGGCGTCCCATTCTATTGTTCCTTCCGCATAAATTAAACCTGATAAAAATAATATTATTATTACAAAAACATAAAAACTCTTATTCAATGTTAACATAATTCTTCCTTTCATTTCATGGTCCGGTAACCTCTTACAACAACCCCTTGAGCAAAGCCGTCATACTCTCCGCAAGCCACTACCATATCATCCTTAAAATGTCCGGAGAAAAACCAAATATTTCTATATCCAAATATATCAGGAAAATTTTTATATATTTTCCAGGTTTTGCCGTTAAAATGATTAATGTAACCTGCTATTCCTATAAGCATAATATCATTTTCGGCATTGGCGCAAATACGTATATAATCATGTCCCGTCATTAAAGCTTCCTCAGCTTTAATAAGAGCGGTTTTTTTGGTTTTATAGTTATACTTTATTATTCCGGTTTTACTGATGATGTAAGCAATGTCGCCAATAACGGTAACGGCAGTTGTTTTTCCGTAATCGTTATTTGAGAGGTCGCCGTAATAGGTGTTTGATGAAAAGATTTTCTGCCACTGCCCGTTCTGTAATTCCAAAACCACGCTTCGGCCGTCGTCATTATAACCAACCACAAATACGTTTTCACCTTTACCATAAATATCGCGCAGGAAATAGTCCGTTCCGCTGTCCATGGCCGTCCATAGACTTCCGTCAAAATAAGTAATTCCGCCTGTATGTCCTGTTATGTACAAATCCGTTGAGGAATTACCCCATATACCCCATATATATCCAGAATGGGCTCCATTGGTTGTATGTGGAGTCCAGGTTGAACCATTCCAGTGATATGGTGCTGAAAAACTAACCCAGATATCATTTCTGTCAAATGCAAAAACAGATTTATTGTTGTGGTATGTACCATGCGAGGGATAGGTTCTCAGGAAAGACCAGGTCTCACCGTTCCAGCGAGCAGCGTTATAGGGTTTAATTTCATTGCCAAGAGAATCAAGAGAGCCGGTATCGTCAAATTCCAAATTACCGACAGCAAAAACATCATTCTCATTAATAATGGCAATATCTTCAAAATAGCTTCCGACAATACCAATTGAATCTATTTCCCAGGTAAACTCGTGGCTGGTGGTATCGGGGATAATTATGGGCGGCTCGGTGGGTTCGGAACATTTTATTAATAAAACGGCAGCTACGATTAGCAGAAAAATCACTTTCATAATGATTATCCTTTTTTTGATTTAAGGGGCAAATCTATTTATTTTGCTTTGCCCCTTGATTAGGCACATTACTATCATTGGGTTGGCCCGGTGTGTGTTGCAATCACATACCGGGTTTTTAATGATTCACAATCATAAGCATCACCTCCTTATTAATTTGTATTATTTTTCAGCCATAATAATATAAGCCTTTCGGCCATCGCTGCCGCAGGCTACCACAACGTCTTCACTAACATCTAATCCTTCTAATGTACCGTATGTCATGAACTTACGTGATTGCCAGTTTTTACCATTGAAATGTGTTATGTAAAAAAAATCACCTGCAACAAATATATCATTAACCGAACTGCCTCTTATGATATTAGAGAAAGTGGGAACGGCATTTGTTATTTTTTCCCAATATTTTGCC
>WJIP01000180.1 GCA_014730185.1 Caldithrix sp.
ATACTGTCTTTTATTTTAGGTCAATTAATACACGAAACCGGTGCAGAAGTAGGTGCATTCATACAATACGACACGAAAACCGATAAGCTGATACCTAAAACAATCCTTACCTCGGATCAGAAGGAAGCGAACAAAGATGATGTGGCATTTTCTTCAACAATTTTCCGAAAGGTATTAAATACTAAAGAAGCTGTTTTATCATTCGATACTCGCAGCGATGATAATATTCAGGGCACACGAAGCATGATTATCAACCGAATTCATGCAATACTGGCGTTTCCACTGATTATCAAAAACACCGTATACGGCATTATGTATTTAGACAGTCGGGAAAATCGACAAAGCTTTAATGAAGCCTCTCGCCAGTTTTTATCCTTTTTTGCGCCCATCGCCTCACTCACATTAGAACAAATCCTCAATAAAAGGCGATTTGAAAATGAAAATGTACTTCTCAAGAACCAACTGGAAAGCATTCAGGAAATTCCCTCAATGGTGGGTGAATCGCCGGTGATGCAACAATTATTTCGCTTAATTCATAAAGTTGCTCAATCGGATGCTTCGGTGATTATAACAGGGGAAAATGGCACCGGTAAAGATTTAGCTGCCCGCGCCATTCATGAATTAAGTCCACGCAAAGATAATCCATATATTGCCCAATACATAGGCAATATCCCCAATAGCATTTTAGAAAGCGAATTATTCGGTTATAAAAAAGGGGCCTTTACCGGAGCCAACTCCGATAAAATGGGATTGTTCGAAGCTGTCAATAACGGTACATTGTTTCTGGATGAAATCGGCGATCTCAGTCCGGAGTTACAAGCCAAGATGCTAAGAGTTCTGCAAAATAAAGAAATTAAGCGATTGGGGGAAAATACAGTCCGATACGTTGATGTGCGTATCATTGCGGCCACAAATCGCGATTTGGCCCAGATGGTAAAACGCGGTGAATTTCGCCAGGATTTGTACTACAGACTCAATGTGGTTAATATCCACGTCCCTCCCTTGCGGGAACGGAAGCAGGACATTCCCCTACTCATTGACCACATAATGCGAAAAGAAGGAGATGAAAGCAATAAAACCATCAGTAAACCCGCATTGAAAAAATTATTAAACTACCATTGGCCGGGTAATGTCAGACAATTGGAAAACATAATAAGAAGAGCGGCAATATTGACTACGAGTAGCCAAATCGAGGCTGAAGATATTCAGTTTGACGAACTGGATGATGAATCATCCGACATTCTGGTTAGCAAAACAATGGAACAAATCAAAAAAATGGTCATTCGTCAACGTATAGAGTATTTTGAAGGTAATAAAACCAGAGCTGCCGAGAGCTTAGACATCTCATTGCGTTCATTACAAAGCAAGGCCAAAGAGATGGGGCTTTAATGATCCTATGAAAACAATCGGTAATTACAACATATTAAAAACAATTTCCGATAACGGCCACACAAAAGTTTTTCTTGCTGAACACATAAAACTAAAACGAAAAACCCTGCTTAAGGTTTTTAGTGGAGGCGATCAGCAACTAATTCGCCGGTTTGAACGGGAAGCTCAAACCGTAGCCGACTTGGACAGTGATGCCGTTGTGTCCATTTATGATTTTGGGGAAATCGACGGCCAATTCTTTATTTCCATGGAATATGTAGATGGCGTGAACCTGCGTGAATACTTACAAAACCATGAGCTTACAATTGATCAAATCATTCGTTTTGCAGCGCAGATTACACGATGCCTATCCATTGTGCACGAAAAAGGATATATCCATCGGGATCTAAAACCTGAAAACATTCTGGTGGATGTGAATAACCGCATCTGGTTAACTGACTTTGGCATATCCCTTCACAACGCCATCAATCGGTTTACCAGCGATGGCGCATTGTTGGGAACACCTCTTTACATGGCCCCGGAACAAATCAACAATATGCCTATTTCAGCGTCCAGTGATGTATTTGCCTTGGGCATTATTCTTTATCAGATGGCGACAGGTGTTCATCCATTCGAAGCTGAACAATATGGTGAAGTATTTTCAAAAATTTTATCAACCGAACCTGATCAGCCGCACAGCATTAAATCGACTATTCCACTCTGGTTTTCAGCATTGCTGGAGAATATGCTACAGAAAGACCCAGCCAAACGTCCGCAAAACGCCACAGATGTATTAAAGACCATCGAAAACCATTTATCAGCATCCAATTATGCAGAACCCCTTGAAAAACAACAAACTCAACACAGAAAAAGCAAAAAATCAAGAACCCTTATATTCGGTGTCCCCTCGCTGATGATTATAATCATTATCTTCACATATTTTTTATTAGGTGATTTTTTCAAAGAGACACCACCAATGGTTGCCGACTCAACCCATTCTATAGCAGATTCCAATGTGGTATTAGCATCAAATACAATCAATGCCGATACCGTTTCCTCTAATTCAAATTCCGATACACAACCAACCGATACGGAGAATAAGATATCCGATTTCCAGCAGCCCCTTGCCCAGAATGATACTTTGCCCAAAACTTCTCCTGAAACCATTAAACAAGAACAACCAACGACACTAATGATTAAAAGTTCGCCTTGGTGCAATGTCTACCTTGATTATAAACAGTTTGAACAAACACCTATGCAAAAGGCATTACCCGTGGCACCGGGCAAATACATTCTGGGATTGCGTCATATCCTTTATCCGACCTATGAAGACACGATCACTGTACTTCCACATAAAAAAAATGTTTTTACTTATAACCTGGATTCATTATTTTTGCGTTTGGATATAGGCGTTGAACCCTGGGGTCGAATATTTATCGATAATAAATTAATCGGTGAAACCCCGCTTCAGGATCCTGTTTTTGTAACAAGGGATAATCATATTATCAAAATTGAACATGACTATTATGGCACGCTTACCGACACGATTGAATGGACAGGACAAAACCACATTAAAAAAACATTTGTTTTAGAGAACGGAAGATAACCCTGGATTGAAAGTACATTAAACATTATGGTAAAAGTTGTAACATTTATCAACACAATTTTTTTTATAGTACTCTGTTTTTCTACAGTACACGCCCAAACCATTGAGAAACGTATCGCATCTCTAGAAGAAGAATTCAAATCCTTTAATTATAAACGGGTTATTGAAAAAGGAGAATTTCTTTTAACAGATCCATTTGTCACGAAATCCGACAGTCTGGAAATCTATCAGTATATGTTAAGCGCTTCTTATGCAATTGATGATACAAGTCTTGCTCGTAGCATTATAAAAAGCATAATGCTCACCGATGCCCGTTATAAGCCTGACCCTAAAAAAGTTTCCCCCAAAATTATTGAATTCTATCATTTGGTTAAAAATAATATAAAACCGCCCCTTAAAGAACCTGAAGAGTCCTATTCAAAACCCGATACAGTCATCAAAGTAATACGAGAAGCTTCTTCTCTTAAATCCAGATATATGATATCCTCTATCCTGCTACCAGGAAGCGGACATTTCTTAACCGGTCAGAAAAGTAAAGGCTACCTGTTTACCATTTTTAGTACAACATTAATGGGGGCCGGCCTTTATACTTCATATTTAACGGACCAGCGTTCACAAGATTATCTAAAAGCCGAAAAGAATAGAGATTTTAAGCATCTATATGAACGTTATAATTCTGCTTACAAATGGCGTAACGCAATTATTGCCATATACTGCCTGTGGAATCTATACGTTCAATACGACCTCCTAGAAAATAAAAAACTGAATATTGAAGCGGTTGTTACTAAAAAGGAGCTTGGATTAAACATTAGATTCCCTTTTTAATAAGCATATTTTGCTTAACTATGCATTTTTTTCATAGTGCGATCTTTATCATAATTGACAAACTATTTATTTTTAATTTTAAGCTATTGTATTTTCTATATTTAAAGCTGTTCTCTTATTATCAATAATCTTGGCATGATAGTTGTAATGTAATAGAGTGTTATTGTTTAAATCATGTACCATAAACATTTGGAGGATTATTATGCAACATTTTAGACCCAACAAATTTGTTGCCGCTTTATTTATACTATTTATGGCGGTGGGTTTTACCCAGGCACAGTTTTCAACCACTCTATCGGGTACAGTTACGGCTGGAGATGATAGTATGGCCGTGGAGAATTACAAACTATGGATTGCGTTGAAGAACGACACGACTCAATTCAGAGTGCCTGTTTTCACCGATGAGGATGGATTTTACAGCCATCCGGTCGCTACAAATCAAACATATACCATTTCAAGCATTGATTCGTTGATGTATGAACCTGTAAACGTTGAGGTACAAGTAGGTGCCCAACCGGTAACTCAGGATATTCATCTGACTTTGCGTGATGATCTGCAACCGGTTTCCGGAAATGTCTTTTTCCAGGGCGCGGGTGTTGAGACCGATATTTATTTTCTTAAAATTAGTGATGAAGTGGATCTTGATGATTTCAGAGAGTATGAGGCTTACTTTAATGTACCTAAATTCGCATTGAAATGGGCTTCTTACCATGCGATGACAGATGCTAACGGTGCATTTTCACTGAAAATGCTTGATGGACAGTATGTTATGTATATTCCGGAAGATAAGGAAGACGGATATTTACCACATTGGGGTGTTCTAAATGTGGAAGGTGAAACATTTGTGGATGACATTAACTTAGTTGAGATGACTACACTTTCTGGCACCGTGACCAACACAGACAACTATGACATGGTGAAGGTTATGGCTCACTCTGTAAGTGCTCAACGACCTTTTATGGCCACACCTGACTCGACCGGAGATTATGTTATTGATGTAGCTCCCGGCGATTATATGGTTCGCGTAGTCGCTTATTTCGATGAAAATATGTATATGGAATTTTACACGGAAGATGATACAGCTGCCTACATTCCTAAAGATGCTGATGTCGTTGAAGTTCCGCAAGCAGGCGTGAGCGATATCAACTTTGATCTGCCTGTAGCTCAGGTTTACGATTTCTCCATAAGCGGTATGGTTACCAGCGCCCAGAGTGGTAATCCTATTGGCGGTGCTGAGGTCGCCTTTGTAAGCTATAATTATATGAGTAATCTCTATCGGGCTTATGATACAAAATCAGGTGATGATGGCATGTATTCAATAACCGGTAAAACCATGCTCAAAGAAGATTCGCTGGTAGGTTTTGCCGCTGCTGAGAACTTTTTTGCTGAATTTTATGAAGATGAAGCAACATTTCTGACGGCTGATCCGATTGTTTATCATGCCGACGAAAACGTTGAAGGGATTGATTTTGCACTTGATACTCTGGATACCGAAGACGCCTATAGTATTTCCGGCATGGTAATGGATGAAGAGGGCAACCCGGTACAACAAGGCCAGGTCACAGCATACAGCACAGCTGTAAATATAGGCGTGGTTACCGCTGAAATCGATTCCAACGGTCACTATGCCTTTGATTCGGTATTTCCAAATGGCAGCAACGTTGTATTGCAGGCCTGGGGTGGTTTCGGTTACCTGCCTTCGATTTACGACGGCGCGGAAAGCTGGAAAGACGCCACACCGGTTGAAATCAACGGTGCGGATGTGCAGGATATCAACTTCACCTTGAAAGAGGTTGCTCCGGCTCGTCTGCCGATTGCCAAAATTAAAGGTTTGGTTGACCTCGGCGGCAGCCAGTTAGCTAAAGCTACGGATGAAAGTCAATTTGAAGGCGCAACGGTTTACGTACGTTCTGCCGAAGATGCAAATGCAAACTGGTCGGCAGTTGATCAGGTTGATGAAAACGGTAAATTCGACCTGGGTGTCGATTCGGATGGTCTTTATGAAGTTAAATTCACATCACCGGATCCAACAATTGAAGACGTTACTCAAACCGTTGAAGTGGATAATCTGGAAGGTGAAGTTAAACTAACTCCGGCAACTGCCATTGATGAACCTAGCAATAACGTTATCCAAAGCCATCAGTTGCATGAAGCCTATCCTAATCCGTTCAACCCGTCAACCACTATTCAGGTTGATATGGCCCGACCGGCCGATGCGTCTCTGGTTATTTACAATGTGCTGGGTCAGAAAGTCAGAACCCTGCATAACGGTTATTTGAACAAAGGTGTCAATACTTTTACCTGGAATGGTAAGGATGAAGCTGGCAACAGCGTTTCTTCCGGCCTTTATTTCTATCAGCTACAAGCTGACGAAGTGATCCAGACTAAAGCCGTTATGTTCCTGAAATAAATTGCGTAAGACTTGAACAAAAACCCCGATCCACCTGATCGGGGTTTTTTTTATTGCTACCAAACTGATATTCAATGAATACATTTATAATAAATTTTAATTGTCGAAGGTCTAATTATGTGTTACACACCCCAATACTGGATCAATCATCTACAGTTACAACCTCATCCCGAAGGGGGGTATTTCAAGGAAAATTATCGTTCAAACGAAGCTATTGCTAATAATCATCTACCCCGACGATATCTGGGTAACAGGTCCTTTTCAACGGCAATATATTACCTTTTGGAGAACCAACAAATAGCTGCACTACATCGGATCAAATCAGATGAAATATGGCACTTCTATTGTGGCTATCCCCTTAATGTTTATGTTTTCAACTCATATGGAAATGTCGATAAATATCAACTGGGTATAGACGTTGCGTCCGGACAATTACCACAAGTTGTCATACCCGCCGGTAAATGGTTTGGTGCGCAACTGATGATGAATGATTCGTATATATTGGCAGGATGTACTGTAGCACCCGGCTTCGATTTCATGGATTTTGAACTCGCCAAAAGAGAACAACTTCTCAAACAATATCCCGATGCCGCCGATATCATTAAAGCATTAACGCATGACCGATGAAAACCAAACACCAATCCTATCAGTTGTTTCTCGAAGTGAATAAAGATTTATCCATCTTTATCGGTGCTCTGGGATTCGTTCAAATTCCTGCAGGATCTTATGTCTATACCGGAAGCGCTCGCAGAAACATTGATGAAAGGATAAAGAGACACTTAAACAATAATAAAAAGTTGCACTGGCATATCGATTATTTACTCACTAATCCACATGTACACATTTCAACCATCCTAAAATCAGAATTAGAAGAATGTGCACTCAACCAGCAGGTCGAAGGGATTATTATAACAGATCGATTTGGTGCCGGTGATTGTATAAAAAACTGCAAATCGCATTTAAAAAAGATTAGTGGTTACTAATCTTTTTATTCACCCTTTTTCTTTTCCTGATAGGTATCATATTGATTTTTTAAATCTTTACTGATTTTCTCAGCTTCTTCAGAGACTCCTTCCAGTTGTTTTTTCCCTTCATTTACAACATTATTTATTGTGCCCTTTGGATCATCGCTGGTCAAATATATAATGGCAATAACACCTAATGCTAATACGCCCAAACCCATTGCAAGCCGGAAAAGTTTTTTAAGGATAAAAAATACGAATAAAATTGCAACAGCTACAAATACAGCAATAAATAGGGGGTTAGACAAAACCGTATTGATAAATTGTTCCAGCATGACAGCTCCTTATAAAAAATGTAAATCAGGTATATGTTCAATCATACCAAAGAAAAACGCATATCTGAAGAACTCCTTCAGACCTGACATTTCATTTTTACCAAACGTATAATATATATCGTTTTGCAAATGATTTTTGGCCCGTTCCTCATTTAATTCATTATTTTTACAATAATTGGAAATCCACTGGTTTTTTTGATTTTTACTCAATGTAAATGCATCAATTAATTTTTGAACGTCGTTCTCGTTTAGGGCCATTTCATGGCCGGCCCAGAAAGCATGAACAAATGGTAATCCTGTTAAATCATGCCATTCTTCGCTCAGATCCAGAAAATGTGGATTGTTTTGCCTATGTTGCAATGCCTGATCTCCAACCCGCAATACCGCATCATAACCTGATAAATCCCTTTGATGATCGATATCCAGTTTATCCAACTTTGGTTCCGATTCGAATTTTTCACGAAGTATTATTTGCAATAAAGTACTAGCCGTTAAAGCATGGGAATCCACGGCAACGGAATGTAGACGGCTAATATCTTCCTTAAAAAACAGAGCCATGTTACCGGATCGCCCATCGCTTGCAATACAAATTTCAGGAACAATTTTCCAGTCTCCCACACCCTGAGCATATGTGATCGATGGAAGTAGACTTATCTCCGCCTTACCCTCTCTAAAACTGGCAATGTTTTCCTGAACACGTTTTGTATCAATCTCATAATCGTGATCCATTAAATGATGCTGAATAGCATAAACCAGTGGTAAGGAATCAAGATTAGAGTTGAAAGTAATTCTTTTAATCTGAGGAGAAGATTTTTTTTCATCTTCACCACTATTTTGGGAACCCTGTCGAAACAAATCATTTATTTCCATTGCGCTAACCATTCATTTTGACGTTGCTTCCTGATCGGTAATAAACATTTGCAAACCTAATGTCAAACCAAAACCATGTAACGGTTGTCTTTCGGGATTAATGGATAATTCTCCGATCTGACCTGCAATTTCGATATATGCTCTATAGTAAGCACTAAAAATGTAATCGGTTCCAAAAAAAAGAGCAGGTATAACTTTCTGATCGGAAAATTCCCGGTATTTCATCTTCCCATCTGCAGAAATTAATATAGCGGATAAACCAAAATAGGGATGCCACTGTTTCAATTCCCGGGCCAACAAAAAATCGGCAGAAAAACGAATAAAATCGAAATCAGCATTAATTTTTCCCGGGCGTTTGAGTTTATTGGACAGAAATCGGAAAGAATATCGCAAATGTGTTTTCCATGGTTTATTCAATGCAAACAGATCATGACGGACATGGAAACCGTATCCAAATCCGGGATCAAATTGATTTTTGCTGGGATCACTCTTTTGTAAACCCGGATAATGGACATCCCCAGTGGCTCCAATTCCAATTTGCGCCGGACTTAAATCTGCCAAAATCATTACATGAATAGTCATTACAAACAATAAATGATGCTTATAATTCAGCTTACTATCTCCCATTCAGACACCAACCTGTTTTATGTATTATAAAATCAATCCATTATGTTCAATGCCATAAATGCCGTCACATATATCAAAATCAATTTTCTTCTATCAAATAATACAACCGTTGTAAAAATTGTAGTCTTGGATAGTTCACCGCTAAGCTCCATAAACCTACAATACTGTAAATGAGAAATGCTTCAAAATTTAACAAAAGGATGTATAATATGAATCCAATGATTACCACAACTTCACCCAGCACCCAGATGATTAAAAAATTTTGGCGCATAAATTGGATGGCGTTTTGTAATATCTCAGCTTTACGGTTTGTAGGATCTTTAGTTGATTCGCCCTGACCATCACTCAGTAACGTTATATTTGCTTTGGACAGAATTTTTTTAGTATCCATCAACCTCCTTTTTACGGCCAAAATAGCAAGCACAACGACCACAATGATGACAAACATAATGTCATTTAAAGTACTGGCCTCTTCCACTATAGGATGTGTAAAGACATCCGAAAAATGGAACAATACAGTGACAGCAATAATCAACAGGACGCCACTTAAGATAGCCATCCATAGTCTACGATTCATACGGTGATGTTGATTGATTATTTGATTTATCTGTTGGTCCATAATTATTCTATATATGTTTTATGGTTTATCTGTTCAGGTATTTGTTTTTCCATTTGGGTCATATCATCCTCATCAATAGCAAACAGAGGGCTTATTTCCAGTTCTAATTGAGGGATGCCCTGATCATCTGTTTCTATTTTTCTGCCCACCCGTTTCAGCATTCTGGCATACATCTTAAGTAAGTCATTTTTTACAGTTTGTGGGCTGTTATCACCTTCGCTGTTTTTTAACGCACTAAATTCTTTCTCTCTGGATACTTCCAGATTAAATACCGTATCCGCATCAGGCAGAGCATCAAATACAAACGTCTCAAATTTAATTCCATTTTTACCCTCAGGCTGAACATGATGCCCGTTTTCATCCAAATGATCTATTTTTTTCTCTGCAATATGGTATGGTAATTTAAAACCATCTTTATTTTCCTTTTCGATAAAATTCACATTAAACATGTGAGTTGCTATAGAACCGGCCCAATACTTCAACGATCCATCTTTTTTTCGGGCATACATATCCTCTTCACTTAAATCGCTATATTCTACCACTCCGATTTTACCGTTTATTCGGCAGATAACGCCCATTTTTTCTTCGGGATAGGCTTTACGTAAAACCTTGTTGGACATTTCAGCCTGATGATCTATATGATAGCCCAAATAAATGGGATCACAGATACGTGTCAATACATTGTCCACCTGAAAATAGAAGATATAATCAATACCCCTATCTTTCATATCGCTAATAGCACCGCTTTCCCATAAAGCCTTAAGCGAGCCGCCGTGACCGTTCGGATTTTCGAAGATCGTATGTTTATCCACAAGGAAAAATTTGCCTTTTCTGTTTATGGCCGGAATCATATCCTGAGAAAAAAACATGATATTTTGACTATCATAACCGAAATATTTATTCTGTTCGAAGTATTCAACCGTTTCCTTATGATTGGTTTTACTTGTCATAATATACCATGGAATAACGGTGTTATACTTATGTTCCATTCTCCTGATTTTTTCTGCGTGAAGCTGAAAAAGCGATTTCTTTTGAATCGGTGTCACCTGGAACTTGCCTTTGGGGCCATCGAAGCCTAACCGTGAGCCCTGACCACCTGCAACCAAAAAGGCCGCTACCTGCCCATTTTTTAACGCATTTTCGCCAATCTTTTTCATCTCATCATCACGTCCTTGGCGATCACCCAAGGTGGTCACTGGAACCGGTTCCAGAGTTGGGTATTTTTGGGCATCTCCGCCTTGTGTGTCATACTGGTTAATGAGCTTGGCCATTAATTCCATATCAATTGATTCAACCTGCTGTAACAATTGTTCCCGCTCATCGGCCTTCAATTCATCCCAAAACCGGAATACGTGTCCCTGTCCATGTTCATAGAGTAACTTAATTTTTTTTTGTCTATCTTTATTATCCGTTTGGATCATATCACTTTAGCCTCCTTTTTTGTATATCCGTTAAAAAAATCAATCATTAATATAGTGACATCATCTTCGAAAGAATCAGAATTTGCATGTTGATTCAAGGTTTTTGTCAAGTTTTCAATATTCTGCTTAAGCGATCGATTTTCATTATCCAAAAACATTCTTTTTATCTTATCCGTTCCTAAAAGTTTATTATTGAGGTCGGCACATTCGGTTACACCATCGGTAAAGATGATCATGCGATAAGGCTCTTCCAACTTCAATTGTTTGCTCTCATAGCTTAGTCCCACATCCATGGCACCGAGTAAAAATCCTTCAGTATCCAATTGCATGATTTCATGTTTTTTTCGGTTTAGCATAATGGGAGGGGGATGAGCTGCATTGCCATAAGTAAGGATATACGATTGCTCATCATAGATCGCATAAAATGCTGTAAAAAATTCTCCCATCTGTAAAACTTTGGTAAAATCCTTATTTAAAGCGGTAAATACTTTGCCTGGATCGAAAATGGTATAAGCGTATTTTTCCAGCGTCATTTTAAACATGGCAGACAGCATAGCAGCTGCCGTACCATGGCCGGATGCATCAGCCACTAAAATACCAATCAATTGATCATTGATCCGAAAAACATCATAATAATCACCGCCCAACTGAGTTGATGGTATAAAGCGGGCAGCAAACGTCAGAGAATCGGTTACCGGCCATTTATCAGGTAAAAGACTATGCTGAAATTCACTTGCTTTGCTTAAATCTTCCTCTAGAATATCTTTTTGCTTTTCAATGATTTTTTTCTGCTTGTCAAGTTTAGACAGCGCTTCTTTTAAGTCCTTTGCCTGTTTTTCCAATAGTTCATTTTGACGGGCAATCTTCTCCTGTAAACTGATACGCTCTATACTAATACCAAGGTATTCGGATACGGTTTCGATCATATAAATATCTGATTCATCCAGTTTTAGAGGTTCATTGTTCTCTATGGCTAGAACCCCGGCAACTTCCATTGCGGTCTTTAACGGGAATGCAAATATACTTTTGCCATTCTGCAGAACACCTTGATGGTCCATGCTGGTTTGATCAACCTGTTCAACTATTTGTTTCTCCCGTTTGAAAAAGGCTTCATAAATGGGGCTTTTTTTATTAGCATACACCTTATCTACCGGATAATTTTTTTTAACATCCCGATTATGCAATCCGGCGGTTGCTTTCAAAGCCAGCTGTTGTTTGTTGTTAACAATCATGAATAATGATATTTGTGAAGATTCAAAAAAAGTCGTTACCAATTTCTGACCAATAAACTTGAACAGGGCCTGCAAATCATTACTAATGGCAATTTGTTGACCAATGGCATTAATCGTTTGCAGTTGCAGATAACGTTTTTCCAGTAACTGTTGTTCAGCGAGACGTTTTGTATCATCATGGAAACTTTCGACTGCCCCGATAATTTCAGTATTATACGCATTTCTTAAAATTTTTGCTTTACGACTTATATATCGGATTTTATCATATTTGGTCAGAATCTGACCGACAACATCCTGGGATTGGTCGGCTGCATTAATTGGACCGGAAAAGTCAACCAATTTATCTTCAAACTGAAAAACATCCTTAACAAACTTACCCAGGGCTTCTGTTTTACTA
>WJIP01000181.1 GCA_014730185.1 Caldithrix sp.
CCTAAATATAAGTTATCTTGTTTAGGTCAAGAATTTACATACAGCGCAGGGAACGAACAAAATTTTCTGTTACCGGACCATTCGGCGAAAAATTTTTGCAAAAGAAATATATTATGGAAAGGCTGTCTATTTGAAATTAATGATGAAGAGGATTATCACCGCCATGAATGGCGGATAAAAAATTTTAATAAAACCGTTAGCCCTTTAAAGGGCTTTACAGTAAGATTCGTTCAGACGCTATTTAACCAAGGCCATTTTCATGGTTTTATCGAAACGCTCTTTTCCATTAGCCGTCAATTTGTAAAAATAAATGCCGCTGGGTAATGCACCGGCATCCCATGTTATTTGATGGCGGCCGGATGATTGTACATTATCCACAAGCGTACTAACCAACTGTCCTGCGATATTGAAAATTTCAATGGTCACTTTGGACTGAGTGGGTAAATCGTAAATAATTTGGGTCTTGGGGTTAAACGGATTGGGGAAGTTATTGTACAATTTATAATCGGAAATAACGTTTGGTCTTTCGGCGATATCGCTGACAAAAGTAACCTCTTCGGCTAATGAAAATTCAGAGGTGTTGCCGTCCGCATCGGTTGCGGTAGCGGATATGAATTTGCCTCCCAAACCGCCGGGTAACAGTGCCGTAAAATCGCCGTTGGCGTCCGGGGTCGTGCTGCCCTGATAGGTTTGACCTTCGCCGTAGCCGGAGGCGTCCGTCGAATCGTTGCTGAATAACTCGATGGATAGGGAGGTCGGATTTTGCGTATCGATCGTTCCGGTAACGGTCGTATTGGAACCGTCATCATCAGCCGATGTGATGACGGGGAAATTTTGCAGATTATTGGCGCCGGAATCGGTATCACCGGCGTCATTCATGGTCACGCCGTCGTTATTCAAATCGATACCCAGTTGGCCGTTACTGTATATTGAATTGCCGCCTAATTTGATGGTTGTAGCTAATTCACTTATGAAGATGCCTTCGAGATCGCTATGCGCGATAATATTGCTTTCTCCGTCACCCACGCCTCCGATGGTATTATCATAAGGTACCTCGCTGGCGATTAAAGGCAGAACTGCTACTCCAACCCGATTGGGAACGGCAGCGCTTCCTGTGGCATCGGTTCCTATTAAATTGCCCTGGACTGTATTATCATGCGATTCGCCGGTAATACATACGCCCTTGGGAAGACCTGCTTCCGACCAGTTAATACCCGAAATGACATTATCGAGCACCTTATTAAACGATCCTTCGATTTCCACCCCACAGGTTGAAGCATCGGTAATATCTGTTTCACCGTCTTCATCAACACCAATATAGTTCCCCTCAACGGTATTATTATCACTGTTAATGTCAACCTGTTCTCCCACCGGCGTCCGTTCTTCACCGATGTGACCGTTTCCGGCAATAATATTGCGTTCTTCTTCTGTGGGGCCGCCAATTATGTTGTTTGAAGACAGATCGGACACTTGCACACCGCCGCTATAGTTACTGGTAATACGGTTTCCGACAACCGTATTATCGGTCGCCGATTCACCGGTTATCCACACCCCGACGCCGTCGCTATGGATAACATTCCGTTCTCCTGGCGCTGTACCGCCAACCCAATTGTTGCTTCCGGTAATGTAAACGCCTCCGCTGCCCGGACCGGATATGGAGTTGGTTTGAACCGTATTATGATCACCGTCCAATCTTATACCATAACGAAAAATATCAAATGAATCGATCCCTTTGACGGTATTATAATTGGAATTGAAATCCAGACCGCTGTAATTCCCAAAAGCTGAAGACGCCCGCAAATGAATCTCCTGACCGTTAGGATTGGTATCTCCTGTGAAATCGGTTTGAGAAGTACCGTCTATCCTTGTGCTATCATCGTTAATGGTATATTGGGGACTGCTATCGAGCATAATCACAAAGGTGGAGCCGTTGAAGCCATCATCGTTCGTAGGGATATTAAAATGAATGGCTTGCGACCCGATTGTGTTGTTGGCTGCCGTTATGGCCTCCCGCAGCGTCAGTAAACCATCCGGCCCTGGTAAATCGGCAACCTGCTGAGCGCCGCCAAAATCTTCTGCGTCTCTGGTATTGTTTACAATTATTGTATCGGTTTGGGCAAATAATGAAATAAAGGATGTAAAAACGAAAAGACAGATTAGAACAGAGTTCATGTGACCTCCTTAAATTTTTTTTCTAATCTATACTTATACAACTAAAATTTTAAAGGGATATTTCATCAATGAGGAGCAATATAGAGTAAGGAATGAATGTGATTATAATGTTTCAAATAAAAAAAGAAGGAATTCGCCTTTTTAAATTTTAGTCTGTCGGCTTAATTCCTTCTTATTCTCAAATCAAAAGGTACGTTCCGCTTACACATATTTAAAATACTGCGTAATCTACGACCTCATATTTAGGATACACTTTCGCCCGGCCGTTAGCGACCAGAACGCCGGCAATATGTCTTTTAATGGTCGGATTCTTTTCAAATTTTAACTGACGTTCAAGATACCCCAAATCGAACGGATTGTTTATGGCATCCAGTGTGACCAGGGCCAAACGGCGGACACTGGTATCATCGCTGTTCAAAAATTCATCCATGACAGCGTATCGTGCTGCACTGGCATTCACCTTATCCGCATAGCGTACGATCATGCGCATTGCCGAATGTTTTAATCCCTCATTGTCGGATTTCACTGCTTGAACCAGGCGTTTACTGTACTGATCCCAGTTAACTTTGGATTCCGCCGATTCACCTGCCTGTAAAAAAGTGGCACTGAAAAATACCAGAAAAAAACTGGTAAGCAAAGTTAATGTTAAACGTTTCATAATAGCCTCCCAAAAAAGTTAATTGAATAATGAATTTGATTACTATTACGGGACTGGATCGGGAAGGTTTCAAAAAATGTAATATAAGTTATTAATTTTAAAAGACATAAACTCAGTAAATACGGATGATTATTCGGTTTGTTTCAGAAAAAATAAATTAATTGATCAGGTTTCAACTTCAGAAGAAAATGAATGAAATAGGTAAAACATCAGAGGGTCAGGCTGATCCTATTTTTCACTTCGCCATCATCAACTATGGTGTCGTTGCGAACAACGGCGATGCCATCTCTGCTAAAAGTTGAGTTACGAACATAATCTTTAAATTAAGTCACGCCTCTTAGTTCCAGGTTTATAAAATGTGAGAATAAGCCGTTAATGATCGGCAGGATATTGAAAATCAGACAGTATTCTTTTCTATACTAACGAAAGAACCGATATTAAACGGCTCTTTAGAACAGAAAACTTACTTTTGGGCTCTTGATCTTGGACTGTAAACCGATGAAGCCCGGATGTAGAACCACACCGTTGCAGAGTCTTTTATGTTACCGAGTGGATCATGTGCTCCACCTTCATGCAGGTATCCATCACGACCTCAATTCCGGCGGAACGAGCTCTTTTGGCCGCCTCTTCATGGCGTATACCGGATTGCATCCAAATTGTTTTGGCACCGACCTCAATAGCTTCCTCTACAACCGCAGGTACGTCTTGGGACTTACGAAAAATATCAACCACATCAATGGATACAGGGATTTCCTTTAAATTAGGATAACATTTCTCACCCAAAATTTCAGAATAATTGGGATTTACCGGAATAATATGATAACCATGTTTTTTTAAATAAGCAGCCACATCATTGCTGGCTTTTTGTGGTTTGTTGGATAAACCAACAACGGCAACAGTTTTGGAACGTTTAAGAATATTTTGTATAAGCTGACCCAGTTCCTCTGGTTTTTGTGTCATGATTTTACCTCGGATAAATTTAACAGTTGCATTTTCCTATTATTAAAGCGGGCGAATTGAATATTCGGATAATTCTGCAATACGTCATCGATATAATTGAATTCATAGCCAACATGGTCTGGTTTATGCGCATCCGAACCCAAAGTGATGGGTATGCCGGTTTCATCAATCAATGGCAACATATTAAGACTAGGAAATACTTCTTCAATGTGTTTATGCAAACCGGATGTATTAATCTCGATAGCCATGCCCTTAGCATTTGCCCGTTTCATTATGGTTTGCACTTCATCCGCATTGTGGTTCAGAAGCGGTTCATCCGGGGATTTAATCAAGTCCAGATGTGCTATCACATCGAATATACCGGTTTCAATGCCCCTCTTTACGGCTTGTAAATAATCGGAATATATTTGTTTGAAAGAGCGTCCGGGAAAATGATAACTAAAAGCCCAGTTATCATCAGGCCAGTGGCGAATAAAATGAACGGACATCAGAATAATATCAAAAGGATATTGATCAAATAAATCTACCAGATAATGTTCAAAACCGTCATAAAAATCGGCTTCAATTCCCAGTTTTATATCAACTTCAGGATAGACTTTTTGTAGTCTTTGAACTTCTGAAACATATGTATTCAGGTCGTCCCGATGCATGCGATGGGCAAGATCAAAATCGTCGGGAAGGGGGCAATGGTCGGTAAAGGCAATTTCCTGTAAACCTCTTTGAATGGCGGCTTCCACATAAGCTTCCATGGTTCCTGAAGCATGCTTACATAATGACGTGTGCATATGATAATCGATAAACATTTATTTGTCCATTCGAAGTATTTTTCTCAGTTCTTCCCGGTTTTGAATGACGAACGTTTTATTGTTAACAATTAAACTTGCCAGGCGGATATATAATTCCACATGGCTTTGGTCATCAAGTTTGCGCAGATATGCCAGGTGACGTTTTACCGTTTCACTATCACCTCGTTTAAGTGGACCGGTTAGGGCCTCATAAACATCAGAGGTTTTTAAGTTTTCTGTGGTATTCTGTACTAAGGGAAAAAGAATGTGTTCCCGGGTAGTTTCATCAAGGCCAGCTTGTTGCAAAAATTCATTTGCCCAGGCGTAAATGCCCACCAGATAATTGCTTGTTGCAACGGCCGCAACATGGATAGCCTGTTTTTGAGTCATATCGACGCGTTTACAGTAAGCATTCAGCATTTCACAAAATTCCAAAATAAAAGGCCAGACCTCATCATCACCTTCAAAGCTGCAGAAGGTTTTATTCCAGATGTCTGTTTCGAGAAAACGACGGCTGAATGACTGCACAGGATGCCAGCTTCCGATAAAAGCGTTTTTTTGTTTTAAGCCAGTGAGCACCGAACTGTCATAACTTCCTGATGTATGAATAATGAAGGAGCCGGATAGGGGGTAATGGCTTAAATGCGCAACAACCTGCTTGATTTGGTCATCCGGCACGGCAATAAACACAACCCGCGTTTTTTTCAGGACAGAGGAAGAGAGCTTGTTGAGCCATTGTTGTTTACCGATAAACGGAGCGGTATTTTCGTCACGGTGGTAATAGGGTTCATACAGATAGCACTCGAAGGGTGTTTTTTCAGCCATAACCCGAAACAAGGCTGTTCCTACCCGACCGGCACCAATTATTAAAATGTGTTTTTTTAGAGACATAGGCCAAAAAAAAGAGATGGCCAGAAGCCATCTCCTTTACATAATTTAAGGGGGAAAGAAATAATCATGAAAGTTCTTCCCACAGCATTTAACAATAGATTACATCCAATCCCGTTCTTCCGAGGAGCTAACATACTTATCTTTGGGGAAAAAGCGCATATAAATAATATCACTGAGCAAAATAGCTTCTTTGGAATAAGGATTAATACCTCGCTTATAAAATTCATCATCCATTACATGAGAGGCATCCTTCCAAGTTTCCAAAACATTAATATTATTGATGAATTGTAATAATTCAGCCTCATCTTTATTGAATAATTTTTTAACAATTTTACGCCGCTTCCGACCCTTTATCATATTATTAATATCTTCCAGGGGAATATCGGAAGAGATCTGTTTGGCCACATGATCGGCCAGAGCATCGGCTACATTGCCTCTGGTTTCAACCATTTCCTCATCTTCATCGGCTGTTTCAGGCTCTTCCTCCTCTTCCAGTTCCTCTTCATCCACCTCTTCGATTAACTCTTCCTCAGTTTCTTCGTCTTCTTCTTCGATAATGTCACTGGGGACGGTTTCATCAACTTCAAGCTCATCGATGTCAATATCCGGTCGGCTTTCTTCCAAATCCTCATGACTTTCGAACGAGATTTGGGTTTCTTCCGCGCTTTCTTTTTCAGCCGGATATTCTTCATGCTTCAGGATGTGTTCAATTTGATCGAATGTTAGTTCATCTACATCAGTATTTTTACGGATTTTTTGAAACAGATCAATGTAGCGGGTTAGGTTGCGGTCATTTAAAGCAGAATAGATTACATCCAAAGAGAGAGTATTTACGGTTTGGCCACGAGCGTCTCCAAGAAATGAAAGAATGGTTTTGAACATTTTTAACGTCGTATCAACCGGATTCTCAGAGAATGCTTTTTCGTCGATCTGATTAATCAATTCTTCGAACTGCTTTTCTGATATTTCATGCAAATATTTCAGATTAAAATAATCGGAAATGGCACTTTTGTAATATTGATAATGCGTAAAATATTTAAGAGTATCATAAACTTCTCGGGTAGAAATTACTTTACTGTCTTTAAATAAAAACTGACGCAAAGTGCGGTGAGGTTCAATCAAATAATTTTTTTCCAATTTTACAGCCCGCTCTAAGAGCTGATTAAACTTGGTAATATGAAACCGGGCGTGCTGTTTCAATAAATCAAACATTTGATCGATCAACATACGCACTTCCGGCATATCGTAGTCAAACCGGTCGGTGGTGGTGAACTTTTCTTCTTCTTCGCGGATCCATAATTCCACTTCCTGATCAAAAAAGTGTTTGATGGATTCCGGTATATCCAGAGACATTAAATATGCCAGTGGTATTTCAGTCATTTTATCGTCGGTAACAACTTTATCTTTTATGCGTTTGATAAAAATATCCATTGACTCATCTAACATGGACCACCCCTTTCTTTTCTACTGAATTGACTAAAATTTACAGGCATAAAGTACTTTAACCAAATTAAAATCTATATTTTGCAGCAATATTAAAATCCGGTTTACAAAGGATAGTTTAAGCGTTTTGTATGATTTGTATCCAGGCTTTTCGTTTCCGGGGTCCATCAAATTCACAAAAATAAATGCCTTGCCAGGTACCCAATTGCAGAGAACCGTTTTTAACGATTACGGTTTGAGAGCTGCCCAACAGAGAGGCTTTTATATGGGCAGCCGAGTTGCCTTCCATATGTTGATAGCTGTCGTCAAAAGGTATCACCTTATTCAACTCATACAAAATATCCCTTTGGACCGATGGATCAGCGTTTTCGTTGATGGTAACGGCCGCCGTTGTATGCGGCACAAATACGATAACCGATCCGTTATTTACGTTCGCATTTTTAACGGATTGCTGCACTTCACGGGTAATATCGACCATCTGAGTACGATTGTTTGTAGGTACAGTTAGTTGTTCCATTTTATCACCTTACGTTTTTAATTTTTTCTTCTTTGCTGCCGGAAACAGGATGTTGTTTAAGATTAAACGATAGCCGGGTGAATTTTTATGAAGAGATAAGTCTGTGGGCGGATCGCCAACGCGATGGGTATAATCTTCCGGGTCGTGGCCACCATAAAAAGTAAAGGTTCCTTTGTCATAATTTCCATGAATATATTTAACTTCACCGGTTTCTTCAATTTTGCCCATTATCGTAACCGACGGTTTAATTTTTTTTTCACGAAACATGGTGGTTTGGCCCATAAATCCTTTAACCACATTAACGTGATTTTGCGTTAACATGGTGGGTACGGGATCGTATTTTGCTGAAAACTCAAAGAGTGAAAAGTAATCTGATTCCGGATCCCGGACCCTGGGCATATGACTGGGCGGAACATCGATATCCGAATATTCATATATCGCCGGATCAGCAATAACATTAAAATTATGGAAGGCCAGGGTTTTACTATAATCCAATTGTTCGTTGCAATTGGGCTGCACGGGATCTCCATCAAAAACAGCCGGACAAATATCGGTTTCCTCGGCTGCAAGAGCAATATCCAGTGCATCTGTAGCCGAACACATGGCGAACAGAAAGCCGCCGTTTTGTACATAACGTTTGATTTCCTGCGATACGGCTAATTTTTCTTGGCTCACTTTATTGTAACCCAATTCAGCAGCTAGTTTTTCGGCTTCCAGTTGCTGCTTGATGTACCAGGTTTCATTACGAAAGGAGGCCCAGAACTTACCATACTGCCCGGTAAAATCTTCATGGTGCAGATGCAGCCAGTCGTATTCATCCAGCTGTCCTTTTAATACTTTCCGGTCATAAACTTTCTCATAATCGATTTCGGCATAGGTCATAGCCAGAGTAACGGCGTCGTCCCAGGGTTGATAATCGGGCGGACTGTACACGGCGATTTTAGGCGCCTTTTCCAGCAGCACTTTTTCCATATTTTTGTTTTCAATCGTGGCATAGATCTGATTGACCTGGGCTCCATTAACAGCCTGGAAAGACACTCCCCTCAATCGGCATTCATCCCTGAAAGCGCTGTTATCGGTAAACAAAAAAGAGCCTCCGCGATAATTTAATAGCCATTCCACGTTAACATCCTGCTTAAGGACCCAATAGGCCACGCCGTAGGCTTTTAAATGATCATTTTGACTCATATCCATAGGTACCAGTAAATATTGGCTCCATAACGGATAAACGGTAAAGATAAGGCAAAGATATATCCATTTAAATTTTCGTCTCATGACGATTGTGCTCCCTGTTTTTGCATTTCATCGATTTGCCTGGCTTTGGCCCGCGCTTCATTGATGAAAAAACTCTCGGGAAATTGGGTAATGATGTCGCGATAATACTGCAATGCATCCTGCCACTTTTGTTGTTTGCGGGCCATTTCAGCCAGCAGATATTTGGCTTCATCTCTGTCGTCGTGCTCGGGATATTGGTCCAGATAGGACTGTAGAAGCAATCGGGCATCATCATAATGCTGAATGTTCATTTTGACTTTTGCATATCGCAGTGCGGCTAATGGCGACAAACTGAAGTTTGCCCTGAAAATTTTCTTCAGTAAAGAAGCGGATTCCGACAATTTGTTTTGTTTTATTAACAATTCAGCCCGACTGTATTGGGCCAAAGCTGTCGAATCCCTGGAATTGTTTTCAATAAAAATAATTTTTTCCAGACAATTATTGGTCAACGAGTCATCGGACTGTATATTTTCATATAAATTCTGAAAAACCGTTTTAGCTTTAGAAAATAATCCGCTGTAATAATCGATTTCTCCCAGATAATAATTACTTACATGTTTGAATTTGCGATGACTGATACGCTGCAGAACAGATCGGGCCTGCTCCAGATTATTCATTTTAATCAAGGTCTGTGCCAACTTCAGGTGAATGCCGCCGGCTTGTAAGGATGGCATCGGTTGTTGAACAGCTTTCCGGTAATAGTTAACAGCTTGATCCGATTCATTAAAATACTGTTGATAAATATCGCCTTTCAGTTCAAAGCTTTTGGCTTTAAGAGCAGGTGAAATGGTCGTATTTAAAAGGTCGTTAAGTAATTGCAGGGCTTGTTCTATAGAAACTTTGGCATTCTTTTGGGCACTCTTGGATTTTTGTGTAAACTTGGTGCGTCCAAGAAAAAAATGATTGCGGGCCAGCTCAAATCGTAAATTATGTTGAACTTGTTTGTTATCTGTATTGGAAATTAACAATTCGTATGTTTTAATAGCAAAAACATACGCTCCATTTTTTTCGGCTTCGTCGGCGAATCGTAACAAAAATTTCTGGCTGTTCTGCTCGTTGCTTAATGTTTTGTATATAACGAACGCAGCTGGAAAATCTTTTTTACGAATATACAATCCCCCCAACAATTCACGTATATCAGAATTCACTTGGTTTTGTTGGATAAAGGCTTCCATGGAATCAATCACCCGTTGTACAGCCTCGTCATCCTTGGTCATACTCATGATATGAGAACGCACAGTATGAAATTGCTGGGGATAGTGTTGATAATACTTCAGATAATAATATACGGCTTGATCATAATTGAGCTGAGCCTTGTAAAGCATACCGATATCACGGTATAATGACTGATGTTTTTTAGTATTACGTAAAGCTTTTTTGTACACCTCTATGGCTTGATCATAAAGCCGTAGCTGAATCATCTCCTGCCCCACCAGCCGGTAAGGCAAATATCGATCGGGTGCAGACATATAAACATTTTGCCAGGTTTGTTGTGCTTTATCTTTTTGCCCGTTCATGTAATAAGCGCTGCCGAGGCTGATTTTATAATTGATCTGCCCTGGATTTTTTTGAAGGACGGTTTCAAGAAAACGGATGAGTGAGTCGTATTGAGCTAATTCAAGGTGGCATTTGGTGATCCGATTTATCACTCTGGGGCGATTATCGCCGCTATTGTATAATTTTTTGTAGATGGGCAGGGCTTGCTCGTAATTAGTGTTTCTGAAAAACGCCTCTGCCAAACGCCACTGTGAATTATTTTGACTGAGACCAATGCCTATATAGACAAAAATGAATATAACAACCGATAACACAAAACGAGTTGATCCACCGAGGGATTTGACCGATTGTCTGGCGCCTATTTTATAAAGCACTGATGCAGCTATCATTAAATTTGACCATTGTTGATCGGATTTGTAATAAGCAGACTTCTTACAAAAATTTTGGCGTGATTTCATCACTGATCATCATACCTTTTTGCGTTAAACGGAAAAACGATTGATCCATATCAGCCAGTTGATTCAACAGCAATGAATCAACGAGGTCTCCGTATTTTGATTTAAAAGCGCGACCAAAAGTTTCTTCGAACTTCTGAAGATTGATACCGTCGTAGGTGCGTAAACCTAAAAAAATATATTCAAATTCCTTGGTCTCATCATCAATACTTTCGGTAAAAGCTAATGGACGCTGTCCATTTTCAATATCAAAAACATAATCGCTCATTGAGCTTTTATTGGCCCATCGTTTTTCATTCCAAAAAGAGTGGGCTGAAGGACCAAATCCTAAATAGGGAATGTGGTACCAATATTTTTGATTATGCCGTGAATAAAACTTTGGTGCCCGGGCATAGTTAGATATTTCATAGGGTTTATAGCTTGCTTGCTTAAGAGTATCCACAGTCTGCTTGAAAAATAATGTTTCCATCCTTTGCCCTGACGGCTTAATTTCACCTTTTAACATACGGTCGTAGAACGGTGTTCCGTTCTCAATAGTCAAATTGTAGGCAGAAATATGTTCCGGCTGCAAACGAATGGCTTCAGAAAGGCTGTATTGCCAGCTTTCCTGAGTTTGCCCGGGGACGCCATAAATTAAATCGAGTCCAATATTATCAAAGGACCGATTGCGGACAGCCTCGACACTTCGAAAGGCTTTATCTGCATCGTGGATACGGCCCAGAACTTTTAATTCGTTATTAACAAAACTTTGCACTCCAACGTTCAATCGATTCACACCCAAACGTCTAAAAGAAGCCAGTTTCTTATCCGTAAGCGAACCCGGATTGATTTCCATGGTAATCTCAGTATTGGTGTCCATTCTGAAATGTTTAAGGATAAATTGCAATAGGATGTCGACCTCATGTTCCGTCAATAGCGAGGGAGTCCCACCACCTAGATATATTGTATCAAATAGACCATCAATATGGGTTGATTGTAAGGTCAATTCCATCTCTTGCAGAAGGAGGGATACAAAGGTCTGACGATGATGATTATCGGTTACGGAAAAAAAATCGCAATATTCACATTTATGTTCACAAAAAGGAATATGAATGTATAGACCGCAGTAATGTGATCGGTTAAATGGCATGTATTTCTTCTACCGAATGACCCACCCGATTCTTCCGAAGCGGATTTTATTAAAAAGTTGACTCATGGGTACGTTGGAATTCCAGGAAAAATAAATAATTAATGCTTGTCCAACAATATCTTCATCCATCACAAAACCCCAGGCACGGCTGTCGGAGCTGTTGTCCCGATTATCTCCCATGGCCCAGTATCCATCGTCAGGTATAGTTATCGGGCCGTAATTATCCCGACTTCCCAGGTTTCGGAATGTGGGGAAAGCATATTGACCCTCATTGCGGTCGAACACGCGGGGATCAATGAACTGAGCTTTGGGTGGAAGCGGAAATTTTTCTCCGTCAACGAAAACCTTCTTATCGATAATTTCCACTGTTTGACCACCGGTAGCAATACAGCGCTTGATGTAATCCATGCTGCGGTCTTTTGGATACCGGAATATTATCACATCGTTCTGTTGAGGCTGGCGCAGGCCGGGTAAACGTACCCAGGGCACGTCAAAGCCGATATCGGTGTAAGGGATACCGATCCATTCCGGTGTACGCATGCCGTAATTAAATTTATTGACAAGCAAAAAATCGCCGACCAGAAGTGTCTTTTCCATCGATGAAGTTGGAATCGTATACGCCTGAACAATGAATTGCCGTATAATGAGTGCTGCAATCAAAGCGGCAAAAAGACCTTCTGTAAAATCTTTAAAGCGTTTTTTTGATTTTTCCTTTTCCGTTTTCAAGAGACCTCCTTATGGACACCAATTCGCATCTTGTTGAAGTACAGAACTATCACATCTGTTGAGTAAAACTATGCTAACGTATACCTTAAATTATTTAATCTTCTTTTTCCATGGATAATACAGCCAGAAAGGCTTCCTGTGGTATATCAATTTTGCCGACCTGCTTCATACGCTTTTTGCCTTCTTTTTGTTTCTCCAGCAATTTTCGTTTTCTGGTGATATCACCGCCATAACATTTTGCGGTAACGTTCTTGCGTAAAGGTTTGACGGTTTGCCGGGAAATAATTTTATTACCGATGGCCGCCTGTATGGCCACCTCGAACATTTGTCTGGGGATTACTTCCTTGAGATGTCTGCACAATTTCTGACCCATCTCATAAGCTTTATCCTGATGGACAATGGTAGAAAGCGCATCCAAAGGTTCGCCGTTAATCAAAATATCCAGTTTTACCAATTGACTCGGTCTATACTCATTGAACTCATAATCGAGTGAGGCATATCCGCGCGTGCTGGATTTTAGTTTATCATAAAAATCAAAAATAACTTCCGCCAGTGGAAAGTCAAATTGCATATCGACCCTGGAAGGATCCAAATAAGTGGTGGATTTAAAATCAGCACGTTTTTCCTGGCTCAGTTTCATAATTCCACCAATATATTCCGGAGGCGATAATACCTGAGCCGTGATATAAGGTTCTTCAATGCGCTCAATCTGTCCGGGTGGCGGCAGTTGCGTTGGGTTATCAATCTTAACCATTTCACCGGTCGTTAAGTATACATGATAAATGACGTTCGGTACCGTATTTATTATCGATAAATCGTATTCACGCTCAAGACGCTCCTGCACAATTTCCATATGAAGCAAACCTAAAAAACCACAACGGAAACCAAATCCTAATGCTTGAGATGTTTCAGGGACATAGGAGAGCGCGGAATCGTTCAAGGTTAATTTTTCCAGAGCATCCCGTAAATCTTCAAAATCTTCGGAATTGATGGGGAAAATACCGGAAAATACCATCGGTTTAACATCAACGTAGCCCGGCAATGGTTTTTCTGCACCCTTCCTGGCATGGGTAACGGTGTCACCCACTTTGGTATCACTTACATCTTTGGCGCCGGAGATTAAATAACCAACTTCTCCGGCACGCAGTTCTTGGACCGGTTCTTTTTTCAGCTTGAGAATTCCGATTTCATCCGCTTCAAATTCTTTTTTCGTGTTGAAAAAATAAATGGGTTCGCCCTTGCGCAACGTACCGTTAAAAATTCGGATAAAACTAATGGCTCCTCGGTAAGTGTCAAAAACCGAATCAAAAATTAACACCTGTAATTTAGCATTGGGATCGCCCTGAGGTGGTGGAATATACTTGATGATGGCTTCCATTATTTCATCGATGCCGGTACCTGCTTTGGCGCTTGTTAAGAAAATTTCATCTTCGTGACAACCGATTAGTTCAACCAATTGATGTTTAACCGATTCGGTTTGAGCGCTCGGCAAATCGATCTTATTGATGACGGGAATGATCTGCAAGTCATTTTCCAGTGCCAGATACAAATTACTTAAGGTTTGTGCTTCAACACCCTGGGCAGCATCAACTACGAGCAATACACCCTCGCAGGCCGCTAAGCTGCGGGACACTTCGTAACTAAAATCAACGTGCCCGGGGGTGTCAATCAGGTTAAAGACATATTGGTGCTTATCCTGAGCATCATAAAGCATACGGATAGCGTGCGACTTTATGGTTATGCCCCTTTCGCGTTCCAAGTCCATACTGTCCAATACCTGATCTTTCAATTCCCTGGCCGAAACCGTATGCGTCCGCTCCAGAAACCGATCCGCGAGAGTCGACTTTCCATGATCAATGTGGGCAATGATGGAAAAATTTCTTATATAATCAAGATACATCTTACTCCTTTTTATAAATCCGATAAATTAGCTAATGACCAATTTAAAAGCAAACGTATACAATTTGCCCGTTTAATCCTTTTTAAATTCATTAATTGCTGTTTGAACCCGATTACAACCATGGAAAGAAGAAAATGCCAAGTGTTACATGAATATAAAGGATAAATTGAACCATTCTGCAGAATA
>WJIP01000182.1 GCA_014730185.1 Caldithrix sp.
GGTCAATGCCGTCTTCGTCCTGTGTCGAACCGGCATCACCGTTTAATCCTGAAAAAGTCGGGAAAAAATCATCAGGCCCGTTACCGCCGATTGCTTCCAAATCAAAGAACAACAGTGTATTGGCTCCAAAGGCGGTGTGTGCATAAAAATCAAAAGAGCCCACTCCGGTTGTATGTCGACGATCGGTTCCCGAACTATGCTGTAAAATTGTGGTTGCACCGCCATTAAATTGAAGCTGCCCCGGACGCTGTGTGATTGCTTTTAAAAGCGCATCCACGCGTTTGCGCCTCGAACGGGATTCGACACTTACTGTTTCGACATCTTCATTATTTAACAATGTGATCAATTCATCAACATCGGATTTACCGTCCGCCATATTCTGTTTAATCTGTTGTAATTCTTGGACCATGGCATTGATTGTTGTGCGGAGTGAATCGATCTGTGATTCCAATTCTTTAATACGGTTAATACGGGTTGTGTCAATCTGTTGAGCATTAATGGGTATGATATCAATATTAATCAGAATGCTTGATATTAAGAAAAATGTTTGAATTTTCATATCAAATCCTCTAATTAATTTGAGTGATAAACTTTAGATAGTTGAAGGATGTGTTTTGGTTCCATACTTTATCATATAACGTGAAAATAACCGACCGGGAAAGCCCCGTACGGAAAGGTGATGCCCCCCAAACCACTACAGCCAACCAGCAGCGTTTGCTAAACTCTCAGCGTTTTCCGGGCCGGTTGATTGCCTGGTTAGCTATTCTCTTTGTCGCTTGCTATGGACTCAAGAACCGCCGGGACCTCGTCTGTTGACTTCAGAATGTACCACCGAGTGGTCGGGCTGCGCAGGGTAACATAGGCTTCGAGCATGCGAGCGACCCCGTAGTGAAGACTGTGTGGCGCCACTACGATGATATGAGAAGCGGAATGGCGACTGTGGAGCTCCGACGCACGCTTTGCAATAACGCTGGCGCTCGAACTGAAGATGGAGAGATCTTGTACCGCCGTCAGGTCAACAACCTCCACGAAAACGTCGGGAATAGCCTCGTCTTCAGTCAAGCGCGTGAGATGCTCGATCACATCTTCAGGCGAAACCTTATCGGACATAGTCGTGTGTACGGCACCGTCTACAACTTTGTACTGAATTGGTATTTCTCTTCTCCATGGATAACACAATATTATAACGCCGGTTTCGGTCATTATTTCAACGAATATAAACAATAATCAACATGTTATCAAACACTTAAGGCAACCACTACAACGCTAATAGGCCCAAAATACGGGCATCGTCTATATATCCGTAGCGTATTACAAAACCTGATGTACATGGCAGACGCTGTTTTTAAACCGGGCAAAGTACAACATACTGAGCCTTTATTATAGAAACAGATGCGAAGCCATGATGCATATACAGGTAAGATTTTAATGCACGAATAGATTCAAGGGATAAGTCTGCCCCAAACCGAAAAAACGGGACAAAAAAATCATTATTAACCGATAAATGATAAAACAAGATTAAAGATAGGCTAAGTTTTTGCAGGAAACCCTCATTTCAAAGAAATTCCACTGATTCGGAATTCATTTATGTTCAATCGACGGATATAACCGATATTCCCTTGCCGGGCGGGTTTCGGAACAATGCCCTGTCTCCACCGACCCTAAATTTTCTTAGAAGCATAGAAGCTCATTTCAAGCTGTTTGGCCCGCATTACGTTTATACAATGTTGTGTGTCCGTTTTTTATTCAAATACGCGGTCTTTAAACAAAGTCTTTAATTCATCAAATGTCTGTTTTGGATTTTTGCAAATGTAAATATGTTGATGTTGTTCTTCTTCAGTCTTTGAGTAAGGGTTGTAGATGGTTTTTATTTTAACCACTTCGTCAAAATATCCTTTGAAAAAGTCGCCTACATTGTAACCCAAACCTATGGTTGTTTCAGGCATTTCGCCCTCCGGAACCCAATTGTAGAAACTTCCGTGCAAAGAAAATGCCTTTGGTAAATCATATCGCTCGTTGAACAAATTGACTGCTCCTGCCTGTGCGTAATGCTTTCCCCAAATTATCGTATTGTTTTTTTCCGCATTGGGCAGGCTGTCATATACATTTTTCAATTCCTTTAGGGTAACAGCCCATTTCTCTTTTGAATATCTTTCATCAAACCTGACATTGAATTGGCCACCCTTTATAACTTCTCTGTTTTCATACGGATAGTCGTGTTTTAAATAACTTTCCAGTGGAAATACAGGCATACCAAATGGAATCAAAAAAACACCGATAAAAAGAATAATCCCGATTGGATAAATTATCCATTTTCTTTTTTGCAGAATGATGTGCTCCCAAAATACGCCACCAAATGGTAAAATCGTTAGTGCAATAGGATAAAAGTAGTACCCTTTTCCCTGGCTGAATGTTAAAAAGATGATCGACAACAGAATGGATACCGACAGGGGTCTATAGGCTTTCATTGAATGATGAAACATGGAAATAATTGCTGGAAAAGTAATAAGCAATGTTAATGGGTTCAATGCCATTAAAAAGCCTTGAAAAACTCCTAAGGGTGCTTGTTTATCCAATTGGGTTTCATACAATCGGGCAAACATTTTCAGAACCGGAAAATCATGAGCTACCTGCCAGATAATATTTGGACTTATTAAAAGAATAAAGACAATGATATTTAACCAGAATTTGTGTTTTAATAGTGCTTGCCGTGTTGATTTAAAAAGTAGCAATGATGATACGCCAACAATGAAAAACACAGCGTCATATTTTGTCAAAAATGCCAGGGCCGTCGTAAGAGTCAAATACCATAAATATTTTTTGTCGGGGTACTTAACGTATTTTGTTAGTAAGTAGAAATTCAACACCCAAAAAAACTGACTGAAAACTACAGGTTGAAATAACTGTTGCGAACGTCCAAATGCCGGGGCGATAATGATACACATCAAAACCAAAAAAACGGCTGTTGTCTTCCCGCCTAATTCAATCGTTATTTTTGAAACGAAAATGAGAATTAGAATTGCAGCAATATGCGAAAAAATGTGGTGGACGAAAACGGATTCGGATTGCAGCAAATTTTGCATAAAAGCCAAAACTCCGATTAATGGCGGAAACTCCATATATCCAAACGCAAGATTATTGCCCGTTTCAATATGAAGCAGTTCGTCACCCTGAAAACCTGAATGGCTGTCGGCTATTAAATGAAGAGCTAATTTGATGATGCCAAAAGCAAATATTACAAGTTTCGTCTGTCGATTCATTTGTTATTTTAAATTTTCTTAAATGGCACACAACGGTTGGGTAAATGCTATTGTTCTTATTCCACCCAATGAGCGGTATATAAACACTTATTTATATTTTTCTTTCCGTTCCTTCAAAAAACATCTATAGGATTAAGGGTTTTATGAATGCTTACATTTAAAAGCCGGTGATCATTTCTTATTGGTCATTATGACTCATTGAAGGACCCGAAAAATATAAACAAACATATCCATTTTATCAAAACCTCGAAGCACAAACATCAACCGTAATCGATCAAAAGGCTGGAAAAGCTTTTACCCACGAACTGGTAGCCCCCCACCAAGAGACTACCGATACCTAAATCGGTTCAAGATGTACTTCACCGAATGGATACAC
>WJIP01000183.1 GCA_014730185.1 Caldithrix sp.
ATTCAATATCAGGATCTGGTGTATATGTATCATCCAAAGTTAAACAAGTAAAAAAGGAAAATGTTGAAAAATGAACGGTAGGAATTTAATTTTCAGCCACTGCATAATTATGACCTACCGGAAAATTTTCCTAAACGTAAGTAAGCGATATTTGCGATCCCAAACGGGGTGTGATGCCCCGTTTGGTTTTTATCCTGCATGGTCATGTCTTTTGCCTTGCATGGCGGCAAACAATGGTTGCTACTCCGGGCACAATTAATTACATTTTGCCTCTGTTATTAAAAATGGATTTACGATTACATGATCTGGATCATTACCGTAGTCATGGGACTGCTGGGTATCCTGGCGGGTTTATGGATTAACAAAGTTGCTTCCTTTAAAAAGATTGTCCTGGGTTTGCGTTTGGCCGCTTATGCCGGTTTAATTGCTGCCCTGCTTGTTATTGTTAATGAACATCAACGTTTGAATTTTTTTCGCACCTTACAGCAGTGGGAACCGGTCCAGGCCACCATCGTTTCCGGACAGGTGATCGGTGACCGGGCCTACCTTCCGCAGGTTATTTACGAATACCAGGTGCAGGGGACAACCTATCAGGACACCACCTTTTTTAACCGACCCAGTTTTGGCGGACGTATCAACCGCATGGAAAGTGCCGAAAATATTTTGAGGTCGAATCCCGTGGGTTCAACACTCAAAATTTATCACCATCCCCAACATCCGGGACGCTCCCGTCTTAAAATACATCCGCCGTGGGATTTTTACGGCAAGTTAAGCTTCGCCGAACTGCTCCTGACCTTGTCTCTCATGGTTATCACGCTGCGAATCGTGAAAGGCAAACTCCGGGTCCGGACACCTAAATATCAAAACCCATCATCCAAACCGACCACCCCATCGGTTTGAAAGGCAGAAAGTTTGAGCTCATATGCAGGAATTACGCAATAAATTGTTGAAGCACCTGGGTCTGGAGACGTTCATCGTGATTGATCTGGAGACCACAGGCCTGGACCCGGAAAAAGATCAGATCATCGAAATCGGAGCCATTAAGTACGAACGGGGACAAGAAAAAGAGGTGTTTGAGCAGCTCATCAATCCCGAGCGCCCCATTCCCGAATTTATTACCCGGTTAACGGGCATCACGGACAAACATGTGCAGGATCAGCCCACGTTTAGCCAGATCTTTGATCGCCTGGATCAGTTCATCGGTCATACGGCTTTTATCGGGCAGCAGATCAACTTTGATATTTCGTTTCTGGAATACCAGTATCGGGCTCGGCATAATGATTTCAACAACTGGGAAAACCGGGTTATGCGCTTTCAATATCTCAAAAACACGCGCATCGATACCTTGTTTTTGTCGCGTATCTTTTTACCGTTTTTAACCAGCTTTAAACTGGGTGATCTGGCGGATAGCTTTGGCGTGGACCTGAATAACGCCCACCGGGCCATCGATGATGCCCGGGCTACGGGGCAGGTGTTTCTGGAACTGCTGGACCGCATCTTAACCGTGGACAACAAATCCATTGCCGACATCATCAATCTGATTTATCCCAACTCCGCCCGGGCCAAAACCTTTTTCACCCCCGTACTGAAGTTTAAAAAAGAGCACAATATTCAGGCCGGCGCGGAAGCGTTATTGCAGGATATCCGCGATCAGCAGTCCTCGTTCAACACCATCGGTAAAATGACCTACTATAAATCAAGTACCGAACAGGAAGTGGACCTGAAGCCTCTGGATACGGATGTTGTACAGACCTATTTTGATGATCACGGATCGCTGTCCGGACTCATTCCCGGTTACGAAAAACGTGAGGAACAGCAGCGCATGTCCGCCCTGGTCACGGAGGGTTTCAATCAATCGTCGGTTGTAATGGCCGAAGCCGGCACCGGCACCGGAAAATCCATGGCTTATCTCATTCCGGCTATCGAATGGGCGGAAAAAAATCGGGAGGCTGATCAGCGGGTGGTGGTCTCCACCAATACCAAAAATTTGCAGGAACAGTTATTCTTCAAGGATATTCCCACTCTATTCCAGGCCACCAAAGGTAAATTTTCTGCGGCTCTGCTCAAAGGCCGGGCCAATTATTTGTGTCTGGATAAATGGCACACGGTGATGTCCGATCCCAATAAACGGCTTTCCCAGGATGAACGGACACGCATCTTACCGCTGATGCTGTGGGTGGATCAGACCAAAACGGGCGATATCGCGGAAAATGCCGGTTTTCAGATTGAACGCAACTGGGGGTTATGGTCCAAACTGATTGCCGAACACGCTTACTGTCCGGGTAAAGCCTGCAAACATTATGACGATTGTTTTTTGATGAAAGCCCGCGATAATGCCCGCCGGGCGGATATTGTTATCGTCAATCACTCCCTGTTGTTCAGCGATCTGGCATCCGAGCATTCCGTACTGGGCGATTACCGTAATGTTATTTTGGATGAATCGCATAACATCGAAAAGAACGCCAGCGAGTATCTGGGAGTGCGGGTCAGTTTCTGGACGTTTCGCAATATCTATCATAAACTGTATGAAGAGGAACCCAAGCGCACGGGCGTTCTGCAGCAACTCGATTACCGGCTGAGCCGCGGCAATATTGGTGAAGAGGACAGCGGAGCCATTTTCAAAAAAAGCAAACACTTGAAACGATCTAGTCTTATGCTCAAAGAAAAGGTACTTATCTTCTACAACGAGCTCAGTCGGGTTTTAAAAGAACGCTATTTCAAAGGCGATGCCCAGTCTTTTGAAGAAAATCGGGTGCGCTATTATAAAAATTTCAGGTATTTTAAACAGCTTTCTTTTGAGATTGAAGACATCAATAAGGCCATGCATCAAATGATTGGAAATCTGGAGGAACTGATCGATTTGCTGACCGATCTGGGCAATGATGCCTTCGAGTATCAGGATCAGGTATTACGCGAACTTTACGCCGTGCAGAGCGATATCACCACCCTGCGCACCAGCTTCCATTTCTGCATAAGCGGCGATACGGATCAATACGTTTTCTGGCTGGATATTCCCCGCAATGAGCGCAGTAATGATGTGGTGCTGCACGCCGTGCCTCTGAATATTGCCGAATTACTCAAAAAGCATCTGTTCGATCACGTAGATGTGGCTGTATTGACCTCGGCCACCATGACCGTCAATAATAATTTTGCATATTTTGCCTCCCGTACGGGCATCGACCGGATACAGGACAAAAACGTGCTGGATGGTGTGTTCGGTTCGCCCTTCGATTTTAAGACACAAAGTTTACTGGCCATTGCCGATTATCTGCCCGATCCGCGCAACGATCAGTTTCCCCTGCAACTGGCTGAACAAATCAAACGCATTCATGCCGCCCACCGTACCGGTATGCTGGTGTTGTTTACCAATTACAGCCTGCTGAACCGGCTGTATGAACAACTGAAACCCGAGTTTGATGCCCATCACGTG
Organism: Caldithrix sp.; assembly: GCA_014730185.1. Lineage (GTDB taxonomy): Bacteria > Calditrichota > Calditrichia > Calditrichales > Calditrichaceae > WJIP01. The sequence goes on from WJIP01000183.1 coordinate 3,431, forward strand.
CTGTTGCTGGCTCAGGGCAAAAGCGGCAACCGCAGCAATATCCTCAACCAGTTCCGGCAGCACAGTGATTCCATCCTGTTCGGAACCAACAGTTTCTGGGAAGGCATCGATGTGCCGGGTAATGCCCTGGAATTACTGGTCATTCCCAAACTGCCTTTTGATGTACCCAGCGATCCTCTGGTAGCCGCCCGTATGGAAGAGATTAAAAAGGCCGGCGGTAATCCCTTTTTTGACTACTCGGTACCGGAAGCCATCATTCGCTTTCGGCAGGGCTTTGGCCGGCTGATCCGTAACAAAAAAGATTACGGGGTTGTTTTGGTGGCCGATAACCGGCTGAGTCGCATGCAATACGGTAAACAATTTCTGGACAGCTTACCGGGAAAGGCGGAAGTTTTTACCTCCGAGCAGGCGCTTAAAGCGCATTTAACCGCTTGGTTTAAAGACAGGCAAACTGAACAGGCGTCGGAATAGTTCTTTCGTGTAAGGCCGGATTTTAAGATGTTGAGAAACATTATACTGATTGATAATTATGACTCATTTACGCACAACCTGCGCCATGCATTGATGGCGGCCGGCGCTGATGTCCCAGTTCATCGTAACGATGATCCGCAGCTGACAGCGAAATGCCATCAATGTCTTGCTGTTGTTATATCGCCAGGTCCATCGAATCCGGATAACTCAGGATATTGTAAACAGATTGTACGCCAATTTTACCAACATAAACCGTTTTTGGGTGTATGTCTCGGTATGCAAATACTGAATGAAGTGTTTGGCGGAACAACCGGCAAAGCGTCTATACCAGTTCATGGAAAAACTACAATGATAAGCGCTTTGGCAAACGACCGCCTTTTTAAGGGAATCAATTTGCCTATCCGAGTAGCCCGATATCATTCGCTCTACTGCGACCGCATCGCCGACTCCTTTAAAGTTACCGCCTATTCGGGAAATGTGCCGATGGCCGTCACACACCTAAAATATCCGATCTATGGGGTACAATTCCATCCCGAATCCTTTATGACGCCGCAGGGACAGGAAATTATCAACCGCTTTGTGGGACTGATAAAATGAACAACCTGATCCGGCAATACCTGGAGTCTGTAAGTCTTTATACAGCGGACTATCATGATGTTTCAAAGATAAGGACACAGTGGACGGAACCCGATCCGGCGATGTATATACCGCGATGGCAATTCGGAAAAATCAGTAATATCGAACTTATCATCCGTAAATTTTATGGCATCATCGAATTTAAACACAACGTGGTTACCATCCGTTATTCCGGCGGTGTGGATACTGCGTATACAGATAATCCCTTCACATACCTGCGCTCGTTTGATCGCTTCTGGCAGCAATATAATTTAAACCGTTATCTTTTTTACACCGGTTTGCTCGCCTATGATTTACATCGTTACACGGAAAACGTTTCCCCGGCGACTGATTTTTACGGAATCCCTGATTTCTATTTACTGATTCCCGGCGACTTTGCCCTCATCGAACACGATAGGCGGAGAATAACGATCGGCAAGTGTTTGAACGTTTTGGAATCAATGGATCCGCATCATTCCGATTGGGCAGTTAAAACAGCTTCGGACATCAAAATCAGCGAACCTAAGCCATCCTACATCAATAAAATTAATACCATCCGCAGCCAGATTATAGATGGCGAGGTGTATCAGATCAATTATACCATCCGGTTTTCGACGCCGTATTCCAATTCCGCTTATAGCTTATTCAAGAAAATGTATACGATTAATCCGGCGCCATTCTCGGTATATGTTCAGACTCCGTCTGTCGAGGTGGTATGCAATTCTCCCGAACGGTTTTTGAGCGTTTCGGGAAATGACATAATTACAGAGCCCATAAAAGGTACTATAAAAAAGTTGCAAGATTCCCGGCAGGATGCTGATCAAATTGAAACATTGTTGTCTTCGGAGAAGGACGCGGCGGAGTTGAGTATGATCGTCGATCTGCTGCGTAATGATTTATCTAAAGTTTCGGCGCCGGGAAGCGTCAGGGTTGAAAACCATCGCCGGTTGGAATCGTTTACCAATGTGCATCACCTTGTCAGTACGGTGAGATCGGAGATGGACGAGAGATATCATTTGTTTGACTTAATCAGGGGGGCGTTTCCGGGCGGCTCAATCAGTGGATGCCCGAAAATAGCCGCCTTAAAATTGATTGCTTCGCTGGAGAGCCATAACCGGGGTTTTTACACCGGATCATTTTTTTTACGCTTTCCGGGAAGGCATGAATTTGATTCAAACATTTTGATTCGTACCGCTCAGATGATTACGGATATCTTATATTTTCAGGCCGGAGGGGGCATCGTTATCGATTCCGAACCTGAAAGTGAATATGAGGAGTGCCTGGCAAAAGCGAATTCATTTCTAAAAGCTGTGGGAAGTTAAAATGATATATGTAAAATCAACTGATGCCTATGCGAATATACCGAGTCATCTTATCTGGTACTTAACAACTGGGCAGGGGATTTTCGAAACGTTGTTGTATGATGAGGTTACATTGTGGTTCTGGGAAAGGCATGCCCTAAGGCTTGACAAAGCTTTGAAATTTTTTAATGTGAAATTTGATTCAAAAACGATGTGGTCTAACCTTCTGGATTATTGTAAACAAAATTATGTTGAGTCGCGCTTACGGATCAAAGTTGCTGTTCTGTTTCCCCTGAATGTGTACACGAAAGAGGTGCACCTGGACGATGTATTGGTACAAATAGAAGAAATGGACAAAGAGGCCGCACTTCCCGAAAGCATTACATTGCAACTGCAGCCCTCGCCATTCAGCGCGGATAATAAACTTACATCGATAAAAACCATCAATTACGGGTATAATTTGTTCGGTTTTGCTTTGGCAAATAATGAACAATTTGGCGATGTATTGTTTTGCAATACCAACGGCTTTATTCTCGAAACATCTCGCGCTAATATTTTCGGCATAAGGGAAGGGCAAATTTTTACACCTGAATTGCAGAATGGTATGTTACCGGGTACGGTACGTTCCATCCTTCTGGATGAAATGGACGTCACCGAGATAAAAATTCATATCGCTCACTTGGCGGAATTCGATTGTTTTTTCTTAACCGGAGCGGTGCGTGAAATTTTACCGGTCGAATCGATTAACGATCATACGTATCAAATGCCTTGTCCGAAAATTAAGGAAATCGGACGTAAATGGGAAAGCATTAAAATGGATTACCGTCGGAAATCTTCATAGTCTTCGGAAAGCCATTGCCTTATAAAATTTCAAATTTTTTTAGCGGGTGTTTGTATCGTATATTATTTGAAAGTTATACTGAGTTCGGCTGGTTAAGGAGAACAATCGATGACCAACAAAGTGTTAACTATTTCTACCGATGAACTGACATTAGATGATATCCGTTTTTTTATAAATTATGTCCCTCAGGTGGAGCTTAGTTCGGAAGCCATTGCCCGCGTTGAGCGCAGCAGAAAAATGATAAACGACCTGGTTGGGTCCGGCGCCATCGTTTATGGGGTCAATACGGGATTCGGCAAGTTTGCCGATGTAAAAATCAATAAAACGGAAACCGCCGAATTACAGCGCCGACTGGTTTTGAGTCACGCGGCGGGAGTGGGCGATCCCATGCCTGAGGATATCGTACGTTTAATGATGTTGTTAAAAATTAAAAATTTATCTTTGGGACATAGCGGCGTGCGCAAGGAAACCGTTCAATTCCTGGTGGATATGCTCAATAAACGAATTACGCCGGTCATTCCAAGCAAAGGATCGGTGGGGGCCAGCGGTGATCTGGCTCCCCTGGGCCACATGGCCGCCGCTATGCTGGGGGAGGGCCAATGTTTTGTTAGAAGTGAGGAGGAAATCAGGCGCATACCGGCATCCAAAGCGTTGCAAAAAGCCGGTTTAGGGCAAATCCGGTTCGAAGCTAAAGAGGGCCTGGCCTTGCTGAACGGCACTCAGGCTATTCAGGCTTTTGGACTCTGGACTTTGATCCATACGACGGAGTTATTGACCACCGCCGATATTATCGGGGCTATGAGCCTGGAAGCCTTACTGGGCACATTAACCGCCTTCGATGCGCGTATTCAACAGGTGCGCAATCATCCCGGCCAGGAACAAACGGCGTCCAATGTGCGCACTTTACTGCAGAACAGTCCCATTGTCCAATCACACAGGGATTCCGATCATAAAGTTCAGGATGCCTACAGTTTGCGATGTATCCCCCAGGTGCACGGTGCCGTGCGCGACGGTCTGCAACATGTGCTGGACGTCTTTACCCGGGAAATGAACGGCGTTACCGACAATCCGCTGATTTTTCCGCAAGACGGCGAAGTGTTGTCCGGCGGTAATTTTCACGGGCAGCCGCTGGCCATGAGCGCCGATTATCTGGGTATTTTACTGGCCGAGCTGGCCGGTATTTCCGAACGGCGCATTGAGCACATGCTTGATCCTGCTGTTAGTGAAATGGCCGGTTTTCTGACCAAGGAAGGCGGTCTTAACTCCGGGTTCATGATTGCTCAGGTGACAGCCGCTGCCCTGGTATCTGAAAATAAGGTATTGACCCACCCGGCCAGCGTGGATTCCATACCCACGTCCGCCAATAAGGAGGATCATGTCAGTATGGGTGCCCACGCCGCCCGCAAAGCCAAGGAAATACTGTATAATGTACAAAATGTGCTGGCCGTCGAATTAATCTGTGCCTGTCAGGCGTTGGACCTGAGGGCACCCCTCATACCGTCCAGAGCGACCGGTGCCGTTTTGGATCGGGTACGTCCGGAAATTGCCCACTGGAAGGATGACCGTTTTATCCATCCCGACATGATGAAAGCACAGGAGCTCATTCACCAGGGAACGGTCCGGAGCATAGTGGAAGAAATAACCGGTGCATTATATTAATCTTTGGGCAAGGGGATAACACAAGTTCAATAAAAGTTGGTAGATAAAAATGAAAAATATAATAACCATTGAGATGGTTGAAAGAGCGGCTAAAGAAAACGGAATGCTGCAAACGGCAGCGGACGCCATTATCACGCCGCTGGCTGCTGATCGGGCCAAAGACCTGGGTGTGACCATTGTAAAGGCCGGACAAGAGGGCCAAAACCAACCAACGGCTTCGGCGCTAATGGAAGTGTTTCCGGTTAAACGCATTGTTCTGGCTTCGGATCACGGTGGTTATTACATGAAAGAAACCCTGACCAAATATTTGCGGGACAAACAATATACGGTGCGTGATCTGGGACCTTTTTCGCCGCAAGCCTGTGATTATCCGGATTATGCTTTCCGGGTTGCTGAGGCCGTTGCCGCCGGTGAATATGAACGGGGCATAATGATTGACAGTGTGGGCATCGGATCGGCTATGGCCGCCAACCGTGTTACGGGAATCTTAGCGGCAAAATGTAATAACGGTTTCGAAGCCCGTAGTGCCCGCGAACATAATAACGCCAATGTATTAACGCTGGGGGCCAAAATCATTGGTATTGAAGTGGCCAAATCGATCGTCCAAATCTTTCTGGATACACCCGCCGGGGGCGAACGACACCAGCGACGGGTTCATAAAATTTTGAATTATTGATTTGTATGTGCAGAACGCCATACAGTTTGCTTAATATGTAAATTTTTAACCAATGCACCACTCATACTAAGAAAAAATGGAGCTTATATGGAATATCGTTTTCTGGGAAAATCAGGATTGAAAGTTTCGGCCTTATCGTTTGGGGCCTGGGTAACCTTCGGAGACCAGGTTGATGAAGATGTGGCCGGTCAATGTATGGACAAAGCCTATGAAGCCGGGGTGAATTTTTTCGATAATGCCGAAGTGTACTCCGCCGGGCAGGCCGAAACCATGATGGGCAATATTCTCCAAAAAAGAGGCTGGCAACGCACCGATTTGGTCGTATCCACTAAAATTTTTTGGGGTGGTCAGGGCCCCAATGATCGGGGATTATCCCGGAAGCATATATCCGAAGGCGCCCACGCTGCACTCAAACGGTTGCAAACGGATTATGTGGATCTGATTTTTTGCCACCGGCCCGACTACTATACGCCCGTTGAAGAGACCGTATGGGCTATGAATTTACTGATTCAGCAGGGCAAAGCCCTCTATTGGGGCACCAGCGAATGGCCGGCAGAAATGATTCGTGAGGCGTACCATATTGCCCGCAATAATAACCTCATTCCGCCTCTTATGGAGCAACCGCAATACAACATGCTGCATAGGGAACGGGTGGAAAAGGAGTATGCCAAACTGTATGATGAACTGGGCATGGGCACCACCATCTGGAGCCCGCTAGCCAGTGGATTATTAACCGGAAAATACAATAACGGCATTCCTAAGGATTCCCGGCTGGCGCTGGATGATTACGCCTGGTTGCGCAAAAAACTGGAGGGAGAAGAGGGTAAACATAATATCAAAAAAGTGCAGCAATTGGCCGGGTTGGCCGACCAGCTCTCCATCTCTTTGCCGCAGATGGCCCTGGCCTGGTGTCTTAAGAATCCCCATGTGAGCACCGTCATTACCGGCGCATCCAAAGCTTCCCAGGTGGAAAGCAATATGAAGGCCCTGCAGGTGGTGGATACTTTAACCGGTGAGGTGATGGCTAAAATTGAAGATATCTTGCAAAACAAACCGCAACCGGAATTTGACTGGGGCCGTTAAAATTAAAAGTTGAACGTTGCAACCTCAAAATAAGCCATCAGTCTTTGATCTAAGCATCAGAGACTGATGGCTTTTTTAAATATATCGGATGTGCAAACCCGATCAAGCGTAGCGTTAAGGCAAACGGGTCACCTTAACATTATCAAAAATTACTTGTGCCCGGTCACTACCGAACCCGATGCGGCCGGAGTTGTGCTGCACCACCTGCGGCCCGGTGTAGTTGATTATCAGATTCTTATTGAGATAACAACGGACATTGGTACCCTTGACAACCACTTTAATTTTATACCACTTACCCTGATCCAGGGTTAAACGGGCCTCCGTTGATTCGATTTTTTTATACCGGTTGCGTGCCATGTTGCTGAAATCAAGCAGGATGGTACGAGTATTATTCCATCCGCCAATATTCCAGGCCAGGCTGCGTTTTGAATCCAGATGGCCGCTGATAATGACGTATAAGCCATCCCGCCCGGATGAGAACAGGGCATCGGCTTCAATCATGTAATTATCCAAGGGATCGTTTCCGGTGAGGATCATGGCCGGTCGGGCGTTGCTGTTCTGTAACAGCTGACCACCCGCAATAGCCCATTCACCGCTGATTTTGATCCAGTTATCCAGATTACCGGATTCGAAATCGAACCACATGACCACATCGCCGGAGGGTTCATCGGCGGGTGTGGGCGGTGCCGGTTGCGGTCGATCCTCCTCCGAACCGACCAGGGAAAACTGAAAAATGTTTTCTTTATCGCCGGTAATAGAGATTTCTTTTTTCAGGGTGGCATATCCATCTTTAACCAAGACAAGTTCGTAAACCCCGACTTGCAGGGGCAGCGCTTTATTCGTATACCCAATTTCCTGACCGTTTAAAATAAGACGGGCGCCATCCGGATTACTGCTGATGAGAACGGGCATCGAGCGGGATTGCACATCTTTGTTTTGGGCAGGAACACTTTTTAAACGCACATAATACACTTTGCCCAGCATAAATTTGTTATCGGGCGGCTTAACGGTAATGGGTTCATACTGAGGCGCTGTAAAAGTGATTTCACTTTCTCGGGCAGAGATATAAAAATAACAGGCATTGTTATCGATCATCTCTTTTTTGTAAACTTTTTCTTCCAGGTTTAAATCGTCAGCCGCCATGGATTCCACTCTCAAAACGGTGCAATAGTTTCCATCCAGATCACTGACCGGTTCCATCTCAGCTTTAAAA
>WJIP01000184.1 GCA_014730185.1 Caldithrix sp.
GCGCCGTATTTATCGCGCATACGTTTGGCGTAAATTCGCCGGGCCGCACGGAATTTAGCAATCTCTTCAAAAAAATCGTTATGGGAATTAAAAAAGAAGGACAACCGGGGCGCAAAATCATCGATGTCAAGACCACGTTCCATGGCCGCTTCAATGTAGGCAAAACCATCAGCCAGCGTAAAAGCCAGTTCCTGCACGGCTGTGGATCCCGCTTCCCTGATATGGTAACCGCTGATGCTGATGGTGTTCCATTGAGGTAGCTCATGCGTTGCATATTCAATCATATCCACAATGATACGCATGGACGGTTCCGGGGGGAAAATATACTCCTTTTGAGCAATATATTCCTTCAAAATATCGTTTTGGATAGTTCCCCTTAACAATTTGGAATCAACACCCTGTTTTTCAGCAACCGCCACATAAAAGGCCAGTAGAATCATGGCCGGGGAATTGATGGTCATGGACGTAGAAACTTCTTCAAGGGGAATACCATCGAACAGAATTTCCATATCTTTCAGTGAACTGACGGATACTCCGCACACGCCAACTTCACCTTCACTCCATTCATCATCTGCGTCCCGGCCCATCAATGTGGGCAAATCAAAGGCCACCGACAGCCCTGTTTGTCCGTTTTTTAACAAATATTTAAAACGATTGTTGGTATCTTCAGGAGAACCAAATCCGGCGAACTGCCGCATTGTCCATAAACGGCCGCGATACATATTGGCATGAACACCCCGTGTGTAGGGAAATTGCCCCGGCATGCCTAATTGATTATCATAATCAAAACCGTTAAGATCCTCCGGCGTAGACAACAAATCCACCGGCGCACTGGAAGTAGTAATAAATTTGGCCTGTCTGGCTTTGGCTTTTTTGGCGGCTTCCTGCCATTTTTCCTTATGCTTCATATCGCCCCCTGTTCCTCTATGTTTTTGCGATTCAAAATTTTTTCAAATAACTACGTTGGTTTTGAAATTTAATATGTAAAATATTTTCAACATCCGGCTTGATGCAATTTCATACAACTAAAAATGACCTGCAGAGATCATGCTCATTTGGTATATAATAAAACTTTTTCAGTAAAAAAACAATTTCACCCGCATAATTTTAGGATCCAACGGTTCGTTGAAAAACTATGGTCCAAATATTTTTATTTTAGAAATTCGCTGATTATGTTTTTAGTTTTGGCTTTTTGTTTTAAATAGAAGTCAGACAAAGTTGATTTAATACTTTTTTCTTTCTATTCTATCGCGGAGTACAAATAAATCTCTCGCTTAAATTTTTGTGAATGCTGATGTTGACGGCCGGTTCTTTCTGATCTTTAGAATTCTTTATGAAATAATAGGAGTCCTTATGGCTGAAAAACGCAAAAGAAAATCCAAGCCCAAAAAAGAACTCACCTATCGCAGAAAAGCTATTGAGATGGCCCGCGAACACTGGGAGACGCAAAAGAAAAAAGCCATTAAAGATCGCCAACCCTTCCGCGGTTTGCAGATTGTACCCAAAGCCAGTTTTTATGATGAATCCCACGGACATAAGCCCGGTGAAAGCAACTGGAAAGGTTTTGGTTTTGATATTCATCCGCAGGTATCTTTGGTTGCCGGTGGTCTGATAATTCTTTTTATTGCTTTAACCCTTATTTTTAATGAACAATCAGCCGCCTTTTTTGAAAAGACGTTGAAGAGTATCGGGGATACTTTTGGCTGGTTATATATTTTATCCGCTAATTTCTTTGTCATTGTCATGATTTTGATAGCCGGTAGCAGATTTGGCAAAATCAAAATCGGTGGGCCGGATGCCCTTCCCGAATTCAGCACATTTAGTTGGTATGCCATGTTGATCAGCGCCGGAATGGGTATTGGTTTAATGTTTTGGAGCGTGGCCGAACCGGTTTTCCATTTCATGACCCCCTCGCCTATGTTTGATGTGGCCGCTAAAACACCGGAAGCTTCTCAAGTCGCTCTGGGTTTGACCTATTTTCACTGGGGTTTGCATCCCTGGGGAATATATGCGCTGGTGGGACTTTCGCTGGCATTTTTTGCGTACAATCGTGGATTACCCTTAACTATACGATCCATTTTTCATCCCTTACTCGGGGATAAAATTTATGGTTTTTGGGGCAATGTCATTGACATTTTGTCTGTACTGGCCACTCTTTTTGGACTGGCTACTTCTCTGGGACTCGGGGTTAAACAAGTTTCTTCAGGACTGCATTACTTATTTGGTTATCCCATGGGCACAGAATATGCCGTTATGCTCATCGGTGCTATCACGCTCTTCGCCACTCTCTCGGTTGTCGCCGGCCTGGACAAAGGCGTAAAAATGCTGAGCAGCGTCAATCTTTATATAGCGGGCATTTTTATGCTTTTTCTGTTGTTGGTCGGGCCTACGGTTTATATTCTTAAAGCCTTTACACAAAATCTGGGCTTTTATATTCAAAACTTGCCGCAATTGAGTTTTTGGGTCGAAACTTTTTACGGCGTGGAGGGTAGCGGTTGGCAGAATCCGTGGACCATTTTTTACTGGGGCTGGTGGATATCCTGGTCCCCTTTTGTAGGTATGTTCATTGCCCGGGTTTCCAAAGGTCGTACCGTACGGGAATTCATACTGGGAGTCATGATTTTTCCTACCTTATTATCGTTTTTCTGGATGTCCACATTCGGTGGATCAGCATTATGGCTGCAAATTACTGGTGTGGCCGATATCGCCAGCGCTGTTAATAAAGAGGTATCCACAGCCCTTTTTGTAATGCTGGAAAATTTTCCGTTAACGAGTTTAACTTCATTAATCGGAATTATGCTGGTCACTATATTTTTCATTACCTCTTCTGATTCCGGATCTTTGGTTGTAGATCATCTGACATCCGGAGGTCAATTGGATTCACCCGTACCCCAACGGGTTTTCTGGGCCATAACCGAAGGTATATGTGCTGCAGTATTACTCATGGGAGGTGGCCTTACGGCTCTACAGAGTGCAGCAATCGCTTCCGGACTACCCTTTACCATGGTATTACTGATTATGTGTTACAGTCTTTACCGGGGACTACAGGAAGAAAACTATCATGCCACGATTATTGAAAAAATGGATCCGGAAACCCAAAAATTTGAAATACCCCTTCTGGAGTCATCTTCTTCCAAAGGGGATCAAAAACGGGATACATAATTCCGAGCTTAACTAAATTACAGGTTGGCCAGAAGAACTTTTGGTTATATCTGCCAACCTGTTTTTTAATACGAAATACCTACGCCTATCCACTTTGTACTTCATCGCACACTCGTAACCATCATTTTCATTAATGAGTGGGAATCATCGTTTTTGCCCATAATTATTATCTTTATAAGCGTTTTGCGCGTTTTATTTTTATCAGAGTATTGACAATAGGTTTATTTAAGCTTATATTCAAATCAACTTTTACGCTCATATCGCTCATAACTTGGTGTGGGTATAATTAAAACAAAAGGAGTTAGTCATGAATTTACATCATTTCAATAAGTTTTTTACTTCTGCGATTCTCTTTGTATCGCTGGTATTTTTCAACAGTGCCCATGCGGATAAATGCGGAGGCAGTGGTAAAATGACGGACCACAGTAAAACGAAACATGATGTGGTGGAACTAGCTGTTAAGGCCGGATCATTTAAAACACTGGTTGCTGCCGTTAAAGCAGCCGGTTTAGCTGATGCCCTTAAAGGTGATGGCCCTTTCACCATCTTCGCCCCCACCGATGAGGCTTTTGCCAAACTTCCGGAAGGTACGTTGCAAGATCTGTTGAAACCTGAAAACAAGGATAAGCTTAAGGCAATTTTAACTTATCATGTCGTAGCCGGTAAAGTTACTGCAGCCGACGTGGTAAAAATAAGTAAAGCTGAGACTTTAAACGGTCAAAATGCAAAAATAAGCGTTAATGACGACCAGGTTTTTATTGATGACGCCAAAATCATTCAAACGGATGTTATGGGTTCCAATGGTGTGATTCATGTAATTGATTCCGTTATATTGCCTCAGAGCTAATCCATTTCGATAGATAAAGAGGGTAGTTTTTTACCACTACCCTCTTTTTGTATCCTTCATATAAATCAATATCCATCAGGCTCCAATCCAGATAAAAATAAATCGGATAATTTAAGCTTTCGGTTTCTTCATGATTTAATTATTAGCCATCTTAATCAAAAACATAATCTGCATGAGACTTTAATCAATGAAAATAAGATCGGATGTGTTGTCGGGATGTTTTTTTAGATATGATCCATTGACCATAGAAC
>WJIP01000014.1 GCA_014730185.1 Caldithrix sp.
GGGATAAGTGAAGGGTTGTTAAATGAATTTTTCAATAGAATGAAAACGGAAAAAATTAAATACGTTTCTACAGGATTTTTCAGACCGGAATATTTCTACCGATTTGCCTTTAAAATTGAACGGAAATATGCCGGTTTAGTGAAAGTCCTCTGATCGCAAATTAGCACTGTCTACTTTACAAATGGAGGGTTCCCCCATGAAAATTATAGGATGGACCTTAATAATTACTTGGTCGCTTCTTTTAGTCCATTGCCGGACCACAACTGATGACAGACAACGTTATTCCGGCGCCTATTTAGGTCAAATACCTCCCGATAGTCAGGCTGTTTTATTTGCCCCTGATTTTATAACCACCGGAATGAATACAAGGGATATTACCTTTACTCCCGATGGCAAAGAAGTATATTTCAGTGTAACCATCGGCAATCACACTTATGCGACCATTATGTATAGTAAAGAGATACAGGGACAGTGGATTAAACCACGAGTAGCGCCATTTGCAGCTGATTTAAGATATATGTCTATTGAACCGCATATTACACCCGATGGGAAACGTCTTTTTTTTGCCTCCGATAGACCGGAACTAAATGAGGGCAGCGGTCCACTTAATACAGATATTTGGTTTGTAGACCGCAGGGGGCAAGACTGGAGTCCACCCCGAAAGGTTGGCCAACCGGTTAATACTGAACAACCTGAATTTTTTCCGACGACAACAGAAAACGGAACATTATATTTTACACGAGATGATCCCGAAACGGGTATCAGTTATATTTATCGTTCAAAATACATAAATGGCCGGTTCCAGGATCCCGAACTTCTCCCAAAGCAGATAAACGCCGGGCAATCAAGATATAATGCATTTGTGGCTCCGGATGAAAGCTTTGTCATCATTCCGATTTACGGTAGACCCGATTCCTTTGGTGCTACGGATTATTACATTTCATTTCACAATGAAGATGATGCATGGACTGACCCCATTCATTTGCCAGAATCGATCAATTCAAAAAGCCGGCATGAATATTCCGCTAGTATCTCACCGGACGGGAAATCTTTTTTCTTCATGAGTTCAGAAGGCGATAAAAAGACGTATTCTGCTAAAAAAAACATGACTATGGGGGATATGTTTGATTTGCATTTAAAAGCCGGTAACGGTAACAGCGATATCTATTGGATATCAGCCTCTTTCATCCAAAGTCTGCGACCTTAGGTTTGTTCAGGTTTATACGGATCTATTTATCGGGGCATTACTCATAATATCATCGATTCATCAGTTGAATTTTTCAGAAATACCCCGTCCGCATGGAGCGTTTTCCTTTACATGTGTAATCCAACAGAGGTAACTTCAATGGCAATATATAAACATAATCCAATTAACTGGTTTGAAATTCCCGTAATCGATTTGCAACGAGCTAAGTCGTTTTACGAATATATTTTTAATATCGAGTTAACATTAAACGAAATGGGACAACTGAAAATGGCCTGGTTTCCAATGCATGAAAATGCACCGGGAGCAACCGGTACTTTAATAAAGGCCAAGAGTTATGTGCCATCACAATCCGGCACACTTGTTTATTTTTCCGTCAATGATATTGAAGGAACGCTGCAAAAAATCGAGCAAAAAGAGGGCACAATTATTAATCCAAAATCGAGTATCGGCCAACATGGATTTGTGGCTCATTTCACCGATTGTGAAGGTAATCGTGTTGCTTTGCATTCCAAGAATTGATGAATGATTGCATCATCAAATATTCTGCCAATTCAAAGCGCTCTTTTTTCAATGCTTACGACCATTCGTAAGTGTTTGCCCAGTTAAAAAGTTAATCTACCGGGCAGCTGATATGATCTACCATGTGCTGGATTTTCGATTTCTGTGTAATTGAACTAAAACAACTCCCTAACAAATAGCATAATTGAATACATTTTTGTGCGGTGTCTTACTATTGCTTATATTGATCCAGTTTGATTTTAAATCTTCGGGAGTCTATTATGCGCTTTGCTTACCTCATTATTTTTTTTATGTATGCCGGTTTTATCTGGGCATCCCAGGGCTATGAAATATCCTATACGGAATTACCCAACGGAACCCTGGAATTAACTTATGAACTAAATCAATATCAATTACAAACCGTGGAGCATGAAGGACAAGTGTATACCCGAATCAATTTTGAAAACGGCGTGTACACTCAAAAAGCCGGTTTTGCGGAATTACCAATCGTTTCGGCTGCTGTGCAATTACCGCCTCGAAAAAATGTTGATGCCATAGAATTGGCCGGTTTTTTTGAAGATATCAAAGTGGATAATCCTCTTTTACCCTCAAGAGGGGTCCTGTATCGTAATCAGAATCCAGAGGATATTCCTTATCGGATCGATCCCCAATCGATTACAAAAACTTGGTATCCGGAGCTACTGAGTTCTTTATCCAAACCCTATATTATTCGGGATATCAGGGGAACAACGGTTCAGTTTTATCCCTTTCGTTACCAGGGAAGCACACAAACGTTGCGAATTTATAATAAATTTACGGTTCGTTTAATAGAAAACGATACCGATCCCATTAATCCATTATCAGGTGGCGACCGCATTATTCTTCCTGAAATGGACGCTCTATATAAATCCGTTTTTATTAATTATACCGCCAGTGAAGAGGCCTTATCCTACGAGCAATATGGGGATATATTATTAATTACCACTGCCCGGGATGAATCAGCGATACAGCCATACATCGATTGGAAACGGGAAAAGGGATTTCAGGTTCAAAAAGAAGTTGTGGCTCAAGGTACCAATGTAAAATCCCTCATTAAAAATCAATATGATGCAAACAATAATATACTCTATGTGCAGTTAGTGGGGGATTGGCAGGATATTCAAAGTGATTTGGGTACCTCCTCCAATTTACCCATGGATCCGGAGATGGGGTGTGTAGAGGGAGATGATGATTTTATAGACATTGCTATCGGTCGTCTCTCCGCGCAAAGCTCCACTGAGGTTACCTTACAGGTGGATAAAATCATCACTTACGAAAAATATCCGCAAAGTGGTGCAGACTGGTATCATACGGCCACCGGCATTGCTTCGGATCAAGGACCGGGTGATGATAATGAATATGACGATGAACATAATGATGTAATATGGAACGATAAACTCAATCCTTTCACGTACATTAATTACAACGCAATTTATGATCCAACAGCCAGTTCTTTGATGGTTACTGATGCGGTGAATAATGGTAACGGTGTTATGAACTACACCGGCCATGGGTCATCTACCGGTTGGTCTACTTCCGGATTCAGTAATAGTGATGTCACTAATCTGACCAACGGACATAAACTGCCTTTTATCATATCGGTTGCCTGCAATAATGGTGAATTCAATATCAGCAGTGGTGACTGCTTTTCAGAAGCGTGGCTCAAAAAAGATGGCGGCGGAGCGGTATTGATGCTGGGGTCGACCATTAGCCAGCCATGGGATCCGCCGATGAGGGGACAAGATTATTTCATGGATCTTATTATCGGAGGCTATAACTATGATGAGCACACCGGTCAGAATGGAATTAATACTAACGAACAGCGTTCATTTTTCGGCTCAATTTTTATCAACGGTGTTTCCCTGATGTTAAGCGAATCGGCTACCGGTTCAGATGTGGAAACGGCTCATACATGGACAACATTTGGTGATCCATCAATACAGCTCAGAACTAAAAATTATGATCCGCTCACTCTATCCAACCGAACGGTAACAGAGGGACAAAACTATTCGACCACGGTATCCTCCAATGGCGTACCGGTTGAAGGTGCAATGGTCTCTGTATCTCAAAATGAACAGTATTTCAGCGGCATAACGGATGCACAAGGTGATGTCACCATCGGTCATTCCATGACTGCGGGAACAGCATTATTGGTTACGACCGCTTTTAATACGGAAACTGTTTATGATACTATTGATGTAGGCGGGGGCGACGGGCCGTATTTGGTTGTAGAATCTTATCAAGTGGACGATGTTGTAACCGGCAATAATAACGGTCAGGCCGACTTTAATGAATCGGTTACACTGGACGTAAGCGTTGAAAACGCAGGCAATGAACCGGCGGTGGATGTTAATGCTGTATTGAAAACTGATGATGCGTATATTACAATAACCGATAGTTTACACGACTATGGCTTAATAGAGAGTGGGCAAACCGTTCTAGGCGATGATGCTTTCGCCTTGACCATAGCAGAGGATGCGCCCGATCAACATAACGCTTTATGTAATGTCGAATTTTCCGATACAAGTGATGGAAAATGGACATCCGAGATAAGTATACTCTTGCATGCTCCAAGTTTAACAATTGGTGCATTGACAATCGATGATCAGGATAACGGTAATAATGACGGCAACCTGGATGAAGGAGAAAATGCCGATTTAATTATTCCTACCTCCAATGATGGCCATGCTGATGCCACAGAGACACAAGGTGTGCTGACTACGGATAATACTGATTTATCGATAACCGAAGATACTTATAACTTCGGTACTATTGTGTGCAATGATACATCAGAAGCTGTTTTTAATGTTTCGGTATCAACCGATGCGGAGCCGGGCAGCGAAGCTTTATTGTATTATACGGTTACTTCGGGGGCTTATGTAGAGCGCGATACATTTACAGTCGTTATCGGTGATAAGCAGATTTATGTCATGTCGGATACCACCGTCACGGTCCGTAATGGGTTGTTTTACGATAGCGGTGGACAGGATAACAATTATGCCAACCGGGAAGGGGTCAAAATGACTTTTTATCCCGAAGAACGTACTCCGGCCGTACAAGTGCAATTTACAATGTTAGAGCTGGAATATGAGGCCGATTATTTGCACATTTTCGACGGCTCCGATGTCTTTGCCCCGGAATGTGCCGGCAGCCCCTTCACAGGTAGCGAACTGCCAGATCAGATAACGGCTACCAATGCCGAGGGTGCACTCACTTTCATGTTCAGGTCCAATACCTCCAATACCTTAGCGGGTTGGCAAGCCGATATTTATTCCACCGACTTTGTTTCCCAGGTAGATGAACTGAAGCAAACCGTTCCTGCTCAATTTGCCTTAAAAGGAGCTTATCCGAATCCGTTTAATCCTAAGACGACAATCCAATATCAGCTTTCACACTCTCGCCATGTGCAGATTGATATCTTCAATGCCTTGGGCAAACATGTCGTTTCATTACTTGATAATAAGATACCAGAGGGTAGACACAGAATTAACTGGGAAGGAACGGATAGAAGTGATACTCCTTTAAACAGCGGCATCTATTTTGTAAGGATGCGGGCCGGAAATTTTGAACAAGTGCAAAAAGTAATAATGATAAAATAAGGAAATATTTCCGGTAGGTATTGAATATAAATACGGTTATATGCAAAATAATAGAGCATCACTAACCGGAAGTATTCATATCTAACCGGAGGTATTTATGTACCATAC
>WJIP01000185.1 GCA_014730185.1 Caldithrix sp.
CGATACGGTTATATGCCCTACCCGGCAATCGCGGAAAAGCAGTTTATTCTCTCCGCTGGCTGTACTCAGTACATGGATATCCCGAAATAGTTTATTGTTATTGGTGGTGTAAAACAAAAGACGATTGCGACGGTCGAAGGCTGTGGAAGCAATGCCCACCATACTGGGGGAGGGCAGAGAACCTATTTTCTGGTAGGTTTTACTTTTTAGATCAAATCGTACCAGTTTGGTAAGTTGATGGGGTCGGTGAAAGCCGAAAATAAGCGCATTCCGGTCCGGTTCATGATAAGCCTTGGTCACCCATCCCAAAGGTTGATCCGTAAGCGGGTACATTTCCGTCAATGGTTCGCTCTTAAGGATGTTGATATTGGATCCCTGAAAGGCCTTCTCATTGGCTATGAAGTTGGTCCACGCTGTCTGCAAGCTTGTTTTGAATACCCTCTTGAACTTTTGTTCAAAATGCAGATATTCGTATGAATTGCGTACCCGAAACCACTCGACCAGCTTATCCGAGCCATAATGATGAGCAAGATAGGCGCTGAAACGGGCGCCATATAAGTAGAACAGGGTTTGCAGTAAAAAGGAATTATGACTGGTTTTGGCTTCCAGATACCGGGGAGTCGGGAAATCACGGTTTTCGAAAACCATAGAACGGTAATACATCTCATCAAAATTACCCAGCACACGCCCAAAACCGCCGCTCAACCAAGTCTCCATAAAAATAGCAATGGATTCCTGATGCCAGCGCGGTGAATAGCGCTGGGTATTGGTCAGATGACTATACAAAACGGTAAGCGGCTGCGCTTTTTCCGGCGGCACTTTGGAAAATAGTGATCGGTTGAATGTTTCCACCCGGCCGGCCTGATCGTTTACGATGACATGCACCAGTTCATGGCTGATGATCCACTGGATACGACCGTTAAAGGGCATGGTTTCGTAACTGAGTTGTAAAGGAGCGATTTCCAAACGGATAAAATTTTGTGGAAGGGTAGTGGTTCCTGCTTTACCGTAATCGCTGAAATCATAAGTGTTGATGATTATTTTTTCACTTGGGGTGTAGTCGAAGAGTTGGCTTAGTGGCTTGAACGCTTTTTCTGCCGCATCCAGGATTTGGGGCACTAATACGGCGTGCTCGGCACGATAAACCACTTTAAAGTGCCTGCTTTCGCTTTCAAACCAGTCCCGGGCCCGGGCAGGATGCAAGAGCAGGATTAATAAGACAACAATGGGTAAAAGGGTCCGCAAGCGCATGTGGTTGTTATTATTTTTGTTTTAAAAGAAAGCCCTCATTCTGTTGAACAAGGGCTTTGTGTAATTAGAAACTAATGTACTGAAAAAATATTTTTTTTGAAAATCTATTCAGCACTTATTCCGAACTGACCGATAATTGCCGCATTGCGACCGTAAGCCACGGCATAGCGGCTGCCGAGTTCTTCAATCTGTGCGGCGTTGCGACCATAGGCTACCGCATAACGGCTGCCGAGTTCTTCAATCTGTGCGGCATTGCGACCGTAAGCTACAGCGTAGCGACTACCCAGCTCTTCGATCTGTGCGGCGTTGCGGCCGTAAGCCACGGCATAGCGACTACCCAGCTCTTCAATCTGTGCGGCATTGTTGGCGAGGCCGAGGGCATAGCGCGAGCCTAATGCTTCTAATACAGCTGCATTGTTGTCGTATCCCAGGGCATAACGGCTGCCAAGCATGTTAATCTGTCTGCCATTGGTGTAAACGGCTGACGGACGGATACCCAGTGTGTGTGTTGCATCTTCCACAGACGCCATCTGATCAGTGGATGATGCGATCACCCGAAATCGATCCGCCTTATCCACATTGGCAGGCGCCTGAGCGAAAGCACCGTTCATCAAGAGCGCTGCTGCAAAAAGAAGAAGCAAGAAATGTTTCATGAGTTCCTCCCATGTTAATTAAAGTTCTGACCTGATTCACATCCCTTTAATTAATGCAGAAGTTCCCTCTTCTTTCAGGTCGTTGGTTTTATTTAGGTCGTTTACTACTATATGTCGGAGAAAGGCCTCAAAAAGTCACATTTTTTGAAATTTTTTTTGCATTAATTTGATGAATTATACATAAATGATTGAAAATACTACATTTGAAAAGGATAAAATTTTCTGGAATTTATAAAAAGATTCACTGAATTATAAATGTATTTAATAAAGTTACATCACAAACCGAATCTGATGTTCTTTTGGTTGAATCTACTTTCAAAAATGAATTTAGAGATAATGATGAAAATTCATTAACTTGCCGCTATTACGTAACATTTTAATTGACCTGACGTAGATAATAGCAAGCTTAAAGGGTAATTACGGAGGATTCGATGAAAAGCACTATAAACTTGCTCATAATAATTTTCTGCATAAGCACCCCGCTCCCCATATTCGGGCAATGGAATGATGATTACGATGATATTTCGGCAAAGGAAATTGAGAAGCGGGCCTATGAAAAATATATTCAGGATAAAAATAAAAGCGATTTCCGATTTTATAATGATAAAAGTATCCATTCAAAAGAAATTATAGATGGCAATGTGATCGTCCTGGAAGGCGATTTAAATATTAGTGGTCAGATTAATGGTGATGTGCTGGTCGTCCGTGGCGATGTCAATATCCACGCAGATGCGGTGGTTAATGGCGATGTGATCAGTATTAACGGAAAAATTTACCAGGATCGTCAGAGTCTGGTAAATGGAAATCAAATTGAGACACGGGCCCGCAACCTCTATGCTAAAAAAGAATTGAGTTATTACGATGAAGACCGGGAAAGTAAATGGGGGAAGGTTAATAGAAGATATTACGAATCTTACAGCACTTTGAATTTAAGCAGGCTTGATGAATCCATACTTTTCAGGTATAATCGGGTTCAGGGTTTATTTCTTGGCTTAACTTTTCCTAAAAATATCGGTGGTAAACACAATATTTTTTCCCTGCATGGCTTTGGGGGATATGGTTTTCAGGATAATAAGTGGCGTTATCTTATCGGTATCGATCGATGGTTGTTTAACCAAAAGAAATATCGCTTTGAAATCGGTGCCAAAGCCTATGACCTGACCGATACTAAAGATAACTGGAAAATTAACCCGCTGGAGAACAGCTTGGCTGCTCTGTTGATCCATGAGGATTTTCAGGATTATTATCGTCGTAATGGATATGAAATCCATGCCACTCAAAACATTTCCATTTTTTTCAAAGGAACGATTGCTTACCGCAATGATGATTATCATAGTGTGCAAAAAAATACTGACTGGGCTATTTTCGGCGGCAAGAAAAAGTTTGCTGAAAATCCGGCTATACCGGAAGGGAATATGCGCAGTATTTATGGTGAACTCTATTGGGATAACCGGGATAATAAAGAATTACCCAAAAGAGGCTGGTATGGCAAATTGACCGGCGAAACTTCGAATAGCGGCCTGGATAGTGATTATTCCTTTAATAAGTATGTTTTTGAATTGCGGGGATACCAGAAACTGGGACACTATGAGAGGTTGGATTTCAGAATCAAAGCCGGTTCAGCCGAAGGGGATCTACCTTTACAAAAGTCTTACGAATTGGGTGGTATAAGTACACTTAGAGGGTATGATTATAAAGAGTTCAGCTATGTAGTTGATGAGGATGGACAGATTAAAACACGGGATCGCATGTTGCTGGCCAATATCGAGTATAATATAAATCCCCGGATTTTGAATACAAGTTTCTTGTTTTTTGATGATGTTCGGTATATGTTGTTTTTTGATGCAGGCAGTGCCTGGAGCCGGACCAATGTGAGCGCTAAAGATAAGTGGAATGCCGGTTTTTCTCACTTAACCTGGTCAGACATTAAAAGCGATTTTGGTGTTGCACTTGTATCCTGGTCAGGACGAGCTCGATTGAGTATTGCCAAAAGACTTGATACAGGAAAAGATCCAATCCGGGTAACTTTTAGGATAAGTAAACCTTTTTAGAAATGCAGGAAGCATTATGAGAAACAATATTAAAAGTATCGCGGTTTTTGTCCTCATAAATATACTGCTCATCGGAGTTGGCCAACGAGCATATTCAGGGGATAAAACATTGAAGCTGCGTCACTTAACTTATGGACAAATTCATTATGCCGGATTTGCCTCAACCAACCTACAAGTTTACAAATTGAAGCGACAGGAGCGGGAAGCGACAAGTGGATCAGGCGTTTACATAACCATTGGCTGGACAAGTATAATCAGTATGCTTATGCCTGGATTTTGAATGCCGAAACTAGAGAATTGGTCTGGCGTATGGATATCGATAATACCGAAGAAGCCAGGTGGCAAAAATGGATGCGACAGTTTAATGGTGAAGTCAAATTGAATGAAGGTACTTATGAGGTCTATTTTTCCACAGTAAGACCTCAGTATTTTTCCTTTGAAGATGAGTTTTTCAGTATTGACAAATTGTTAAAAAAATTGCTTGGTGAAGAAGAAGATTGGCGGGATCAATCGGATAAGTGGCATATAACCATCAAAGGTGTGGATGAAGTATATGAGGAAAGTGATGTTAGAAAATTTGTTCGGGCTAAAAAGCAGGCAGCTATCGCTGACCTGACAATGGCAGAAGATGATGCTAACTTGAAGGAGGGTTTTACATTAACCCAACAACTGGAAATTGACCTTTATGGTATTGGTGAAGGTTTTAAAGGTAAAATGTATGATTACGGATGGATGATAAATGCCAAAACCCGGGAAAAAGTATGGGAAATGAATGAAGGCCATTCGGAATACGCCGGGGGAGCCGTTAAGAACCGTCTGTTTAAGGATAGACTTAATCTGGCTGCAGGATCATATTTGATTTATTTTAAAACAGATGATAGCCACAGTACCGAGAGCTGGAATGCCAATCCGCCTTATGATCCTATGTTCTGGGGCATTATGGTTTCAGCCGCTGATAAAGATATCGATCCCGGCAGTATCCGCAAATATGAAATTGAAGAAGAGAAACCTCTCGTTAGCATCAACCGTGTCGGTGATTATGCTTATAAAGAGGAAGCATTTAAATTAAAACAACGGGCAAAAATTCGAATAGAAGCACTGGGCGAGGGCATATCAGGTGATATGTATGATTTTGGATGGATAACCAAAGCCAACACAGGTGAAATTGTCTGGAAGATGCGGTATTACTCTACCAAACATGCTGGCGGTGCATCAAAAAACCGTTTGTTTGACGATGTCATCATATTGGATGAAGGCAATTATATCCTCCATTACCAATCGGATGATTCACATTCTTTTGAAGATTGGAATCAATCACCTCCACAGAATCCGGATAGATGGGGTATATCAGTTTACCCTATTGGAAATTCCGATGTCTATGAGACGTTGAAAAGTGCTGAGATTAATAACAACCAGATAATCGCTCAATTAACCCGTGTAGGCAACGATGAATATTTACGTAAACAATTTCGGATTGATCAGCCTATTCGGGTACGGATCTATGCAATAGGAGAAGGCGACTGGGATGAAATGTATGACTATGGATGGTTAAAAAATGTGGATTCGGGTAACATTGTGTGGAAAATGCGTTACAGAGAAACCCGCAATGCCGGCGGCGCGGAAAAAAACCGTATGATCAATACGACAATCCATTTGCGTCCCGGAGTGTATCGCATTCATTATAGATCCGATGACAGCCACTCTTTCAATAATTGGAACAGTCCGCCCCCATACGATCAACAAAATTGGGGGATAACAATCTATCGTATACCTTAAATTTATTGGAAAGGAATAGGTATGAAACATTCCGGTAGAATCTTTTTATGGTCGGTAGCAATATGTGTATTTGTTTCACAAAGCATTTTTGCGGTCACCCAAGAAGAAACCTTGGAAAAACGCATTCAGATCGATAATCAAAAAGCCCTGCAATTAAAAAATATTAACGGCAATATAGAAATAAACAGCTGGGATCGCCCGGAAATCGAGATTTTAGCGTTTAAAAAAGCACACGGCAGTTCTGAGCGTAAAGTGAAACGTTTGCTTCAGGAAATCGAAATAACAATTGATCGGTCAGGCGAAACAATTATCGTAGAAACCCTCTTACCCCATCAAAAAGAAGAATCAAGAGGTTTTTTTTCAGCTCTATTCAACATCGGAGATTATGGCACTGCTGTTCGTTTTGAATTAAAGGTGCCCTCCCAATTTGATTTAAAAATTGCTTCAACCAATGGAAATCTTGAGATATCAGGTTGTCAGGGGCAACATGATTTTTCCACAACCAATGGAAATATCTCTGCGAAAGCTCTCAAGGGTGAAGTTGATTGTCAGTCAACCAATGGGCGCATAGAGGCTGAGTTGCTTGAATTCAATAATGGGGCCTCCATTGATTGTAAAACCACTAATGGATCCATTTATTTAACATTGCCTGCTGATGTACGTGCGGATGTTAATGCAAAAACTACCAATGGAAGTATTGATCTGGCATATCCAGAAAAAGTAATTCATGATCAATCAAGAAATAGCATCAAGGCTTCGATTAATGGTGGTGGGCCGCTTATCTGGTTAAAAACAACCAACGGTAATATCAATATTGCATCATTATAATTCAGTTATCACTGCTAATAAAAAGCCCTGGAATTTATCGAGAGCTCTTTCAGGCTTTCGGGAAGATTAGGGGTATCTTCAAATGAATAATCAACCTTCTACCGTTTGGTAGAAGGTTTTTCACATCAATTCTTTCACCTAACTCCAATAAAAATAAGATATTCTTCATATTAATTCATCGAATTCGTGGTTGCCAATATTCCAAATAGATTGTAAATTTGATCTTATTCGATTACAGCTGTACTACTTTACTTAAAATACAAGGAATCATATTATGAAAACACAGGATTATATCGAATTGGAAAACCGCTACGGCGCCCACAATTATCATCCACTGGATGTGGTTATCTCCAAAGCGGATGGCGTTTGGGTGGAAGATGTCGATGGTAAGAAGTATATGGATTTTCTGGCGGCTTATTCTGCAGTTAATCAGGGACATTGCCATCCCCGTATTTATAAAGCAATGGCGGAGCAGGCGAAACGTGTTACGCTTACATCTCGGGCTTTCCGGAACGATCAATTGGGGCGTTTTTATGAAAAAGTTAATGAAATAACCGGATTGGAAATGGTATTGCCCATGAATACTGGGGCCGAAGCTGTGGAAACGGCTATAAAGGCCAGCCGAAAATGGGGCGAAAAAGTAAAAAACGTACCCGCCAGTCAAAGCGAAATAATTGTTTGTGATAATAATTTTCATGGCAGAACAACCACCATCATAAGTTTTGCCACCGAACAACAATACCGAGAAGGATTTGGCCCGTATACACCCGGATTCAAATCCATACCGTTTGGCGATGCCGATGCCCTTGCTGATGCTGTTTCAGCCAATACGGTGGCGTTTTTGGTTGAACCTATCCAGGGTGAAGGGGGCATCATAATACCGGAAGATGGGTTCCTGAAAAAAGCCCAGGATATTTGTCACAAAAATAATATACTTTTAATAACCGATGAGATCCAATCCGGCCTGGGACGTACCGGCAAAATGTTTGCTTATCAGCATGAGGACGGAGTTCAACCCGATGGTATAATTATGGGTAAAGCCCTGTCCGGGGGGTTTTATCCGGTATCAGCGGTGGCCTCCCGCAAAGAATTACTGGGTGTATTTAAACCGGGTGATCATGGCAGCACTTTTGGCGGTAATCCGCTGGCAGCTGCTGTGGCTGTTGAAGCACTTAATGTTTTACAGGATGAAAATCTTGTGGAAAAATCGGCGGAACTGGGCAGTTCCTTTCATTCCCGACTGAATACCATTAAAAGCGATTATATCAAAGAAATAAGAGGGCGGGGCTTATGGTACGGTATTGAACTTCATCCCCGGGCCGGTCGCGCCCGGAAGTTTACGGAGGAACTGAAAAATAGGGGCTTATTGTGTAAAGGAACGCACGAGCATACCTTGCGTCTGGCTCCACCCCTTATTATACAAAAAGACGAACTGGATTGGGCTTTTGATAGAATTGAAAGTGTACTTAGCACCCAGTAATGAATGGTTACCCTGAAATAACGACATGGTTGCAGTAAAAAACATGTCGTTATTTCGTTACCGGTTGATTTAACCCTCTTAAAACTTTTAGATCGGTTTCTCCCTCACTCCGGGCAATTAGAACGGTACCGCAGCTGTCACTCCACACATTGGTCGCCGTACGCATCATATCCAGTATACGATCGACCGATAATATCAGTCCCACACCTTCCAGGGGCAGGCCCACGGCCCGCAATATAATGGTAATCATAACCAGGCCGGCCATCGGAATACCAGCCGCGCCGATACTGGCTAATAGGGCCGTAAGTACGACAATGAATTGCTGCCCGATAGCCAATTCGATGCCGTAAGCCTGGGCAATAAACATCGCAGCCACACACTCATAAAGGGCCGTACCATCCATGTTGATGGTGGCCCCAAGGGGTAGTACGAAAGAACTCACCCGATTGGAGGCTCCGGCGTTATTTTCAATGGAATCTATGGTTAAAGGTAAGGTGGCCGAAGATGAAGAAGTAGAAAAGGCTGTCAACAATGCAGCAGACATCGCTTTGAAATGGGCTAAGGGGGAAATGCCCCCGATGATGGATAGCAATAAAGGCAATGTTATAAAGGCATGAATAAGCAGCCCCGAAATAACGGTCACCATATATCCGGCCAAAGGTATGAAAACATCCACACCCGTTTCCGCCACCAGTTTAGCAATGATAGCGAAAACCCCGACTGGTGTAAAACGGATGATCAGATGCGTTAGCTTCATCATAACTTCAAATATGGCCTGAAAAAAATTGGTGAGTTGGGTTTTATACGGTTCTGACACGCGGGTTATGAAAAAACCAAAAAGCAGAGAGAAAAAGATAATGGATAAAATATCACCTTCCACCATCGCCCGGATGGGATTGGTGGGGATAATGTTGAGAAGCGTATCGCCGATCTTCTCCACATTGGCATTTAAATCCTCCGGCATCCGGTCCAGACCAAGATTAGCGCCCACACCCGGACGGAAAATATTCACCAGAATCAAGCCCGTCACGATGGCAAACAGACTGGTCATGACATAATAACCGATCGTTTTTAAACTTAAACGTCCAAAATTTTGAGCACTACCGATACTGGTAACCCCGGAAATAATTGAGGACATAATGAGGGGCACAATAATCATACGGAGAGCTCTCAGAAAAATATCTCCCAATACCGATATTTTTGTGGTAATTATGGTTTCAAAATCAAAGCTTCTACCAACAAAAGCAAACAATACACCTGCTATCAGAGCAATAAAAATTTGCCAGTGTAGCTTCAACTTCATAGACAATTCTCCATCAGCAATTTTCGTTTACTACATTCAGTTAATAACGCGGTCTTTATAATATAGTGAATTCCTAAATATCAAACAAAAAGCATTTTGAGTAGAAAACCGACTAATGTCTAAATTAATATCGTATATACTGATGGTCCGGGCAGAGGTGTGCGTCAAGTTTCTTCTTTTTACGATGAGAGTATGACTTATTGATTACTGATCAGGCAAAGTTCTTTTTATGTTAATATGCGATCAATCTATTGATAGGAAAGAGGCTAACGGCTGATCGTCTCATCATAATAATTTAGCAGGGTGGTGCTATAATTACTTTATAAAGTATAAAATATTAAATACATAATGCGAGATAATTTATGCAGTCATGACCATGGATTGGCCGGAAAGTTCTCGTAGTTGTTGCAAAGCGGTTAATGAATTATATTGGCTGTATTCACCGAATGGTAAAAACTGAATACCGACCCGATAATGACCATTATTTTCACTTGGCTGTGACCATCGGATCCGTCCTTTAACCGTTAACGGTTTGGTTTCTATAAATTCAATTCGCATCTGCAAAAGATCTCCTTTTTGCAGCTGCTCATGAGTTACCATTCCCAAGCCACTTTTGGAAATGTCCTTCAAAACGGCTTCTTTTTTATATGGTCTGAAAAGAAATTTATTGGATGATTTTTTATAATGGACAACTAAACCATCCATCGCAATACGATGTAATGCACGTTTTTCCATAAATATGTTTCCGGGACTAATCGTTAGGTCGTTAGGTCAAACATATCGTAATTGGAGCAATAAAGTCAGTGATATTCATCAATTTACGTTTTAAGTGCAGACCCATGAGAAAATATTAAAACCCGAATTAAAATCCAATTTATTTTTTGGGCTTCCGTCGGATGCAGGAACATGATCAGAAATTATTTGATAAAATTATTTCTGATTATTGATCATATTGTTATAAATTAGTATCATTCCATTATGAAAAAGGGAATCAAAAACTCTCCAGTTTACAGAAATGAAGTATAAATGTGAATCCATTTGGATTAACCGATGGTTTTTATTCAAATTCCTTCACAAATTTAACAGTAAGCACGTTCGTACAGGTAATAGAAATTAAAATTACAACATAACATGCTTCGTTTTGCAATTTTGTTAATCGATGCTACTCCTTATTTAGGCTGTTGTTGGTAATTTTATCATACAGTTAAACCAAAATTCAGGAGGAAATGAATATGTATGAAATTAAAGAGCTCGTTAAAGACACATTCAGTGAGCGTATTGTAATCTTTCTTTCACTGGCTTTTTTATTTGTAGCTTTGCAAAGCTGTGATCAGGTAACCAATAATGAAGAGGATGATGATAACGGTAATGGCAATATTGTATATCATCAATCTACCATTAACTCAAATGAAACATGGACCAGTGATAAACTCCATGTAATCGATGGCTGGTTAAATATAGAGAGCGCCACGGTTACCATTGAAGCCGGAACCGTTGTTGAATTTACCGCCGGAGCCTACATCCAGGTAAGAACGGGAGGAGGCATTTTGGCCGATGGTTCGAACGGTTCGATTATTTTTACCGGCCAAACCGAACAAAAGGGTTATTGGGATTTTATTAAATTTGAAGACGATGCCAATAGTAGTCAATGCCAGTTTCTCAATTGTGTTTTTAAATATGGCGGGGGAAAGGATGCTAACAGTGCTATATTGATAATCAATGGAAGTAATCCGTCCATTCAAAATTCAACGGTAAGTCACAGCGGATCGCATGGTATACTTATTAATGACGCCGCGGATCCCGAACTGATGGATCTTTCGTTTGCTGAGATCACGGGAAACAATATTCAAAACACTCACTCCGGATATTTAAAGAAAACGATGACCTGGAAAGCGGATCAGGTTCATTTAATCACCAGTTGGTTATATATTGAAGAAAAAACCGTGACTATTGAAGCCGGAGCTACGATTCAATTGGCCCAGGGTGCGGAAATGATAGTGCGTGAGGGTGGTGGATTAATTGCCGATGGAAGTACAAATGCAATTACATTCACAGGAACCACCCAACAAGCCGGTTACTGGGATTATCTGGAAATCGAGGATGATGCCAATTTTAATGATTGTAAACTGATAAATTGTGTTATTGAGTATGGTGGCGGCTACAGTGATGAAGGGGCTATGCTTTATGTAGAGGGAGACCCCACAATTACCAATTCAATTATCCGTCATAGTGCATCAAACGGAGTCCTTCTGGATAAGGGCTCTGAACCACAGTTTTCTCAAAATACCATTACCTCAAATGCCTTATCACCTATTGAAGGGCATTTTACCAATGCAGGATTTATCGGATCAGGAACGTATACCGGTAACACCAATGATTTTATATATCTGAATGGCGGAGCCTATTTGCAGAAAGATGCCACATGGTTAAAGCATGACGTACCATACAGGCTAAACAGCTGGAATTATGTTGAGAATAGCTCTATTCTAACCCTCTCACCGGGTATAACAGCAGAAATGGCTGACGGGGCCGATATCACCGTGCGCGATGGTGGAGGGCTTGTAGCCGACGGCAGCACTGAGCAGATTACAATCACTTCATCAATTCAACAAAATGGATACTGGGATTATATCGAATTTGAGGATAACGCAAGTGATGTTAATTCCAAACTCATCAACTGCATTGTGGAATATGGCGGGGGATACGGCGATAATAGTGCGGCAATTATTATTGAAAATAATGCGAGGGTTAAGAATTCAACCATCCGGTACAGCGGAGCCCATGGTGTAAAAATTGATGATGCTGCAGGTCCCGATTTTTCCGGTAATATTATTACAGGCAATGATAAATCACCCGTCAATGGAGCCTTCGAAATAGTCGGTTACATAGGAGATTGTACTTATACCGGAAATGCAGATGATTTTATTTTACTGGACGGCGGATCCTATTTAAAGGAAAATGCAACCCTGCTTAAACAGGATGTACCTTACCGAGTGAACAGCTGGAATTATGTGGAGGATAATGCTACTCTGACCATCGAAGCCGGAACGCATATTGAGTTTGGATCGGGAGCCGATATCACGGTACGCAATGGTGGTGGTTTGATCGCTGATGGAACTTCCGAATCGATTACATTTACCGGTGCCGTCAAACAAAAAGGATTTTGGGATTATATAGAATTCGATTCCGACGCGGCAGATGCCAATTGTAAATTGATAAATTGCGTTTTAGAGTATGGCGGCGGTTATGGATCCAATAGCGCCATCGTCTGGTTGGATAGTAATGATCCGACCATCGAAGACAATAGCATTCGATACAGTTCCAGTTACGGGTTGAGTTATGATGATGCCAACGGCACAAGAGACTATGAGAGCAATAATACGTTTACCGATAATGATGCCGGTGCTGTGCGGGTCAGATAATATTTTTTTATAAAGCATAAAAGACGCGTTATATTTGTTTAACGCGTCTTTTTTATATCATAAATTTTGATTAAAATTAATATTATAACGGCAATGCCACCCCCCCCAAAAAAAGCCATGTTAAGCCCTCGCCAACTATAAAATAATCCGATAATTAGTGGACCGAGGGTTTGACCTAATCGTAGAATCATACCATTTAAAGACATAAAGACAGCTCTGTTTTCCATAGGAGCATAGCTTGCCAGCTCAGTCTGAACGGAAGGCATGTTAAATCCCATAGCCAATCCAAAGAAAAACATAGGTAAAGCTAATAAATATAAATTAAGGGTAACGGGAATAATCAAGCAGGCGGCTGTGTAAAAAATAAATGCAATAAGGATGACATTTGTCGGACGTATGATTTTATGAATACGGCCTATCATGGCTGCTGCAAAGGCGGTTGTTACGGATTGTATAAATAATAATAAGCCTATAGCTACTGAGCTGCCCGCAAAACGTCGATCTACCAGAATAGGGAAGTAGGTAATAATCGATCCGTAAAGTATGATAAAAGTGGCCATTGTAATTAAAAATAGCAGCAGCACACGCTTGTTTTTTAAGCCGCTTAACATACTTGACAAATAACTATGCGAGGATTGTTCATTATCTGGTTCCGGGTTTTTTAATGTGCATAAAACGATTACCGCAAGAGGCACAGCTGCAAGGGGTAAAATAAACGGAAAATTCCATCCTAAAACGGCCAGTGCTCCGCCTAATACCGGATAACTGGCCGTTCCAATACTTAATATACTGGCATTATAACCCATGGCTTGAAGTCGATCGGAACCCGTATACATATCACCAATAAGCGTAATATTAAGCGAACCCAGAACAGCAGCACCAACACCCTGCAGGGATCGCAAAATAATCAATTGGGTAAAGGTTTGAGCAAATATGCAGGCACCGCCTCCAATACCAAAAACAATGAGGGAAGGCACTATTACTTTTTTCCGTCCCCAGCGGTCGGCCAGAATACCTAAAATAGGTGTTAAAAAAATACCGGGCAGGGTAAAAACGGTAATTAATAGGCCCACTTCTTTTTCGGATATACCAAATGTCTCGATAATTTTAGGGAAAGCAGGGGCCACACTGGATACTCCCAAAACGGCCATTAATGTGATGGCGAATATTAAATGCAGATTATAGTCGGCCAGCAGACTCTTTTTTTTATGGATTGTATCACTCAAACTTTAAGTTTCCGTTCATTTTCTGCGGGTCTTAGTTCTATGACCAACGTATCATGGACATCATGACACAGTGCTGTCATAGTCCAATACGTTCGATCCAGTTTTTAATACCTTTCATCAGCATTTCAACCGCAAAAGTACCCACAATCAATGCCCCGATTTTACTGCTGATTTCCACATAATATTCAATAATTTTTTCATTACGGGGCTTTACAATATCATGCAGTTTTTTGAGTAACATGATAATCGCTATGGAGATCACAATAGCCAAAAAAATTGAGAGAATTTCAAAAGGGAAGAATAATTCCTTGCCGGCCAGAATACTGGCACTCACCGTACCGGGTCCCACCATTATGGGCATGGCTATGGAGCCGGCTATATGTTCCGGATTTCCCCGCAATGACCGAATAGCCTCATAACCGGAAAAAACAAACCGGGCACCGATAATCAGGAATATGATACCGCCGAAAATCTGGAAGGAAGCAAAACTGGATTGAAATACATAACGAAAAACCGCATCGCCTAATAATGCAAAGACGGAGAAAATACTAAAACTAATCCAGGCAGCTCTAATCAATATTTGCCGGAACATAGCAGAATCAAGGCCTTCCACCAGGTCCAACAAATATAAAATGATGAGAAATGGATTTAATAATACCAGCATCAGCAGCATGGAGTTTAACATGGATATTATATTCAACTGCAACTTACGCCCCTATTTGATTTGATATCTGTACTAAACTGATTTTAATAAAGCGCACTATCCTTGTTTTTTAACTTGACTTTGAGGCTGATCCTCTATGCGTTTCTGAATGATTTGCCAGGCTTTTAACGGATCCCATTCATGCATTAACAGGTCTTCTGTCTTACAATGAATACGGTCGATGAGTTTCCGGTAGGTGTACCGCCTGTTAAATTTTATCAGTACTTTCTCGGCCGGAACACTTAATGTATAGCCCTCGATCGTATCCAGCTTGAGATACACTAAAATTAAGGCAGCTGCCTTACCGATAATTTTATCTTTGACAATTAAACTGCTGCGATCCTGAATTCCATTTTCGGTTAAAAAGGTATGCAATTCAAAGAGCGGGTAAAGCCACTTGCCTTCACTGCTAAATATTATTTGACCATTACGATATAATTGCAGACTAGGGTTCATATTCAAAAACTGGATTCTGCGAAAATTTATTTTTTTACATCACCGATGTTTCTTAAGTTGGCATCATTATGTTATCGGCAAAACAATCCGCCACCATAGCTTTGAGCGGCCTTATGATCAGTATTATACTGCATCTTTTAACGGTATTGCAAATTTTCCATATCACCTACACGCCGGCAATGGTATTAACAGCGGGTATGTTAATCATGTGGCTGCAAAGTAGCAAATTTTTAAAGGCCGGATACCAATTACAACCGGGCTTAAATCCTTGGAAAAATATTTTTGCTCAGTTACATCCGCTGAGTAAATATTTTATTTATTTTCTTTTTATCTATGCGCTAATCAATTTTGTTTATACCATGTCGTTCGAAGCCGAAAAAGGATTTATTGAGACATCGTTATCTCCGGTTAAATTACGCGGCTTATCCGGGTTTTGGCTGGCATTTTACGGAATGGGATGGGCATTTGCCCGAGGTTATGATAAAATGTCCGGAAGGAATAACTCTCCAGGTGGAAACCATGAATAAAACACACCAATTGGTAAAATCCAAGCACCCCAACCTGCAGTTATCCATTTTTGCGGTTATGAGTCAGATGGCCAGTGAATATGGTGCAATTAATTTATCGCAAGGTTTTCCGGATTTTAATTGCTCTAACCGACTCATTGAACGCGTAAACCATTACATGGAGAAAGGTAAAAACCAGTATGCACCGATGCCCGGAATTCTGAAACTGCGGGAAGCTCTTGCGGAGAAGGTTGAAGAACTCTATGGTGCTCAATTTCATCCAGATACTGAAATAACCATTACCGCCGGTGCGACCCAAGCCCTTTATACTGCCATAACAACATTGATACATCCAGGCGATGAGGTTATAGTTTTTGAACCTGCTTATGACGCTTACGGTCCGGTTATCGAGTATAATGCCGGTAAACCTGTGTATATTAACATGCGTTATCCGGATTATCGAATAAACTGGGATGAAGTGCAGGATGCGATCTCAGACAAGACCCGCATGATCATTATAAATTCTCCGCATAATCCTACAGGGGCTGTTCTGTCTCCCGAAGATATCAAATATCTGATCCAAATCGTTCAAGGTACCGGTATTTTCATTGTTAGTGATGAGGTATACGAGCATATAATTTTTGATGACATCAGGCATGAAAGTGTGGCACGTTATCCGGAGTTAACCGATCGCGGTCTAATCATTAGTTCCTTTGGTAAAACCTATCATACAACCGGATGGAAAATTGGTTATTGCTTAGCACCGGAACATATCATGACAGAATTCCGCAAGCTACATCAATTCATAACCTTTGCCGTCAATACGCCGGTGCAGTGGGCTTTTGCCGATTATATTAAAGACGATTCCCACTATGAACAACTACGGGAGTTTTACCAGCATAAACGCGATTTACTAAAGAACCTGATAACCGGATCCCGGTTCAGGATTTTACCCTGCAAAGGTACTTATTTCCAGATGGTTGATTACGAACAAATCAGCCAGGTGCCGGATATGGACTTTGCCAAACAATTAATCCGGGAACATAAAATAGCTACCGTACCTATATCCCCATTTTACGAAAGCGCCCGGAATGCAAGGCATGTTTTACGATTATGTTTCGCTAAAAAGGATGATACCTTAAAAAAAGCAGCGGAGGTGTTATGCAGGATTTAATGGTGACTATGATACAGTCTGATCTGGACTGGGAAGACGCATCCAAAAATCGTTCTAAGTTTGATGCCAAAATCGATACAATTACACAAGACACCCATCTTATTATTCTGCCGGAAATGTTTAGCACGGGTTTTACCATGGAGGCAGAGACCTTAGCGGAAAGTATGGATGGTCCGACGATACAATGGATGAAAGAAAAGGCCCGGGATAAAGAGGCATATCTACTGGGCAGTATAATTATTGAGGAAAAAGGCGCATTTTATAATCGTTTATTATCGGTTGGGCCTGAAGGCCAATTCCATTATTATGATAAAGCACATCTGTTTCGCATGGCCCGGGAAAATGATGTTTATCAAAAAGGAAAGAGCCATCTGACCTTTACAGTGAATGGATGGAAAATACGCCCCTTTGTGTGTTACGATTTACGTTTCCCGGTATGGAACCGAAATGTACAACTGTCCTTTGATCTGGCAGTATTTATTGCCAACTGGCCGGAGCGCAGAAGTCATCATTGGCGAACACTGTTAGCCGCCAGAGCCATTGAAAATCAGTGCTATGTCGCTGGTCTGAATCGTGTGGGGAGGGATGGTAAGGATATTCATTATAAGGGGGATTCTATGGTTATAGATCCCCTGGGCAATGTTCTTTTACATCAACGTAATATGGAATCGATAGAAAATGTGCGTCTATCTGCCCATTCGATGAAAAACTATCGCGCAAAATTTCCCGCCTGGAAGGATGCCGAACGGTTTGAAATCATACCCGCGAATGAAGCCTGACTCGGTTGAGGAGCGGCGATGAAATTAATATTCTTACTGATCCTTTTTTTATTTATACCGCTTGGGGGCCAATCCCTATTTACAGAAAAAGATACAAGCAACGAGAGCCTCGAAACTATTGCCCAAAGGTTTCCACCTCCGGAAGGATTTCAAAGAATTAATATACCCTCCAATAGTTTTGGAGCCTGGTTGCGAAAGATGCCGCTGCAAAAAGCCGGAAATCCGGTTTTGGATTATCGGGGACACATTCATCTAGAAAGTAAGGATACTACGCTGGCTGCCGTAACCGCAATGGATATCGCCGGCCGGAAGCTGCATCAGTGTATGGATGTAATTCTAAGGTTATATGCCGAATTTCAAATCGAAAAATCCAATATCCGGGCCATTGGCTTTCCCCTTCCGGATGGCTTACGCTTACCGTTATGGAGCTGGATTAACGGTTATCGGCCAACATTCCGTGGCCTGCATTTCAGGCTGAAAAGGTCAGCTGGGGCCGATTCCAGCCTGAAGAGTATCCAGGAGTACCTTCGCACCATTTTTTATTATTCCAATACACAAACATTTTATCATCATTATAAACCCATTGACCGAACCGATCTTCAAATTGGTGATTTCATCGTCAAAAAAGGTAAACAGGGACATGCTGTTTTATTTGTTGATCTGGTACAAAATCCGGATGGTAAGATGAAGGCTTTGGTGGGTCAAGGCGATACACCAGCCTGTCAATTTTATCTTTTGAATAGTGACCATGGCAGTCCATGGATTTCTCTGGACTTAACCAGTGATGCTCTATCCCTACCGATCTCCAAAAAAATGTTTTGGGATGGATTACGTCGGTTCCCCACCATCGACAATACTAACCAATAAACTAAATTTTCCCGTTTACTGCCCGAATATTTAATCCATAACAAGGAATTTGAAAAAAATGATGCTATGGGGCGTGATTTGCAGATTAATCACAATCTCCCCATTCTAAATTATTATTTTTAATCCATTGGATCATTTAATCTGTAAAGTAAATGGAAAGGATGGAACCAATGCTGTCTTTTGTCAAACCGGTTTTGGTATTTGTAGTGGTGTGGAGTGGGATATTGTTCGCCCAGTCCGAACAACATACTTTTATGCATCCGCCTGAGGAAGTGCAGGCCGTAACCAAAATTGAGAATGCCCAGATTTCGTGGGCCTTCAATTTACCCGACACGGTTTTTACCTATAATGACGGGACACCGAATGGCATATACGGCCCCCGCAAGGGACATGCCCTCGGGGTAGTTTTCGATCTCAGTGCCATGAATGATGCTCACCTTAAAATGATTGACTTTGTTCATTATTCAGATGCGAAACTGGAAGGACCATATCAATACCGTGTGTTAATTTTTGATATGGATAACGATTCGTTGATTGCGGTCACCGATACACTAACCGCTAAAGATGCAAATATGAATCCGGGCATAGAAGTAGCGGTGGATATCGGATCTATTGGTGTTGAAGGTAAGACCGGTGTGTTCATCGAAGGCTTAAGCACGACAATAAATAATAACGGCGATACTCTGTCATTTCCGGCTTTAATGACAGATACATCACCGCTTGTGTCAGAAACCAGTTATTATTGTACAAGCACAAAAGATCCCTTTAAAGCAGATGACCCTAATTTTACTAACATATTTGAGTTAACACAGATTGCCTCCAACCCTACTAATTTTATTTTGGACCTCTGGGTGAGCGAAGGCCCCGGGGGCGAAGCCTTTATTGCCAGTAAATCTAATACTTCAGATGTATCCCGATATATAGATGGATTTCATATCTACAGGGGCAAAGACATTCAATCGCTCGAAACCATTGCCTCTGTGGGACCGCAGGATCGTCAATTTTTAGATAACGAACCTCACGTTGACAGTAGTTACGTATATGCGGTTTCCAGTTATAAAGATACAGTAGAGTCCTTTCGGACATTGTCGGATGTTTATAAACATCCTCAGCTTTATACAATAAGTGAAGCGCGATTGGATGATGATGGCGACTACCAACCAGATCGTGCGGGTGAGGTGATAGCGGTATCCGGCATTGTTAATTCCCCGAACTTCAGCTCTAACACACATTTTTTCCTACAGGATCAAACGGCTGGCATAAGTCTCTTTGCCGATGCATTTACGGCCGGATTACAAGTGGGAGATAGTGTTTATGTGAAAGGTACGGTTACACAATATAATGGCCTAACTGAAATTAGGCCCAACAGAAATTCAGACCTGATGGTTTTGAGTAAGGGAAACAGCCTCGATACCCTTAATCTTGCTATTGGAGACATAGATGAATCTAAAGAAGGATGCCTGATCGCATTAGAGAATGTAAAATTAACCAACACAGAAAGCTGGCCCGCTGAAGGCAGTAATGGCCGTGATGTTACCGTTTCGAAAGGACAGTCGTCCATCCCACTGTTTATAGATAAGGATACGAATCTGGACGGATACGACTGGAATCCGCCTTCCGGTGAAATTATACTGGTCGGAATCGTTGACCAATACACGGAGTCGGATATTCCGGATGACAATTACAGCATACGACCCCGCTATCAAACGGATTTCATAACGGTAACAGCCATCCAGCGCATGGATGGGCAAAAACCGGCTAATTATAATCTATCCCAGAATTATCCGAACCCATTTAATCCGGCCACCACAATCCATTTTGCTTTGCCTGTAAAAAAACAGGTATCTATAGACCTTTTCAATGCCCTGGGCCAGAAATTGAAACAGATTTTATACAAGGAAATGCCTGCAGGATCATATCAATTAACGATTAATGCGAATCATCTTGCCTCCGGTATTTATTACTATCGTATGCAGGCTGGTGAGTATCAGGCAACCAAAAAGATGATTGTGGTCAAATGATGTTTGCCGACATCATAAGTGATTATTTATTATAGTTAAGGAAGATGGCTGTCTTACACAATGGCAGCCATTTTTTTTGGGGGGATGGACAACCTTTGCCCCGGTTTACATAGCAGCTCCATCAGAGGATGTGATTATTTTACAGGAAACCCCAAAACACGGCATTCTGCAATGTTAGAACAACTCTCTTGATTGGGTATAAATGGACAAAAATACCTTGAGTAAGCTTTTCAAGGCGTTACCAATATTATCCAAAAATAATTAGGATATCTTTTATGATTCCAAGGCTGATAGTCCGTCGGTTGACCCTGTTAATTATTAATCATTATAAAAAATGTCGTATTTTTTTATAAGACGGTGAATAGTGCGCCGATCGATCCCACATTGTTCGGCTGCTTTGGAAATATTACCTTTATGTTTTTTTAACAGATGGGAAATATAATACTGTTCGAAATTTTCCATGACTTTGTCTTTGGCGTCCTTATAACATAATTCCAGAATATTTTCGGACAGAAACTCTGTTTGCTGATACAGCATTTGCGGTAAATCTTTTAATTTTATCTCGGCATTTTGAGCCATGTAATAGGCCCTTGTAATCATATTTTGCAGCTCCCTCACATTGCCCGGCCAATGATACTTCATGAGGGCCGACATGGCCTCTTCGGATAGAGAAACAATATTTTTGCCTTCACGATTGACCAGATCGTCGAGGGTATGTTCTGCCAGTACGATGATATCTTCCGGACGTTCACGGAGGGGCGGGATATGAACATTGATGGTGTTCAAACGGTATAGCAATTCCTGTCTAAAACGATTTTCGCTGACCATATTTTCCAGATCTCGGTTGGTGGCACTGATCACCCGGATATTTACCGGAATTTCCTTCTGGCCGCCAATCCGCCTGATTTTGCGCTCTTCCAGCATGCGAAGCAGTTTGACCTGTAAACCGAGACTTAAATCGCCTATTTCATCGAGAAAAAAAGTTCCATTATCGGCAAACTCCACCAATCCCGGCTTAGTGCGGCTTGCGCCTGTAAAAGCACCTTTCTCATGACCAAATAATTCGCTTTCAAACAAATTTGCCGGAAGGGCGGCGCAGTTGACAGGGATAAATGAGGAGGTCGTCCGGCGACTCAGACGATGAATATTACGGGCTATCAGTTCCTTCCCGGTTCCGCTTTCGCCGGTAATCATAATATTGGCCTCTCCCACGGCCACTTTCATGACCATGTCCAGCACATTCTTCATTTTCTGGCTTTTAAAAATAATATCCGGAAACGATAGTTCTACATTATCTGTTTTTGAACCTTTCGGTTTATCAGGTTGATGCCGCTGTAAAGCTGCATCAAGCGTGGACAATAATTTTTTTGAGCTGAATGGTTTTTCGATAAAATCAGAGGCACCTAATCGCATGGCTTCCACACTGGATTCTATTGTACCATAGCCTGAAATCATTATAAAAAAAGCTTCGGGTTGCGCTTCACCGGCTTTTTTTAACAAATCCAATCCGGAAATTTCAGGCATCTTTAAGTCACAAATGATGCCATCATAATGGCCCTGAGTTATCAGTTGCAGCGCTTTTTTCCCATCATTGATCAACTGGATATCAAATTGTCCGTGCTTTTTTAGAATTTTATTAAGACTGTCCAGCATATCCTGTTCATCGTCTATAACCAGTAAACGTATCATGATTGGTATTCCTGAAAAATAATATTAAAAGTTGTTCCTTCATCAGGGACGCTTTGGCATTCGATATCCGCCCCATGATTGTGTAAGATATTTTTGACAATATATAATCCCAGACCGGTACCCCGGCCCACAGGTTTTGTTGTATAAAATGGTTCAAAAATGTGTAGAATTTCTTCGTCATTCATACCGCTTCCGAAATCGGTAATGCTTAAAAGGATTTCTTTTCTGCCTCCGGTCTCCCTGGATTTACAACGGATCTCGATGATTCCCTTTTTTGGAGAAGCGTCGATAGCATTATTAATCAAATTGGCTAGCACCTGTTCGATTTGAATACTTTCGGCCCAAATCATAAAGGACTTTTGTTTCAGATCTAATTTGGTTTGGATGGAAAATTTTTCCAGACGGGGTTCAAGCACTTTAATACTTTCCTGAATCATCTCGTTAAGATTAACTGCTCTGAAATTTTTAGGCAGTTTTCTGCTGTATCTTAATATACTTCGGGTTATGCGGCTAAGTTTTTCGACCTGCCGGTTAACGGTGTCAAAATCATCATTAAATTCTTTAAATCCGGGGCGATCTTCCATCTCGGTTTTTAAATAATCCACCCTTGCTGATATGATACCAAGTGGATTGTTAATTTCGTGCGCCAGCTCCGAAGTAAGTTCGCCGAGAGTCACCAGTCGGTCGGCTCGATGGAGTTGTTCCAGATGGTATTCTTCAATTTGTTCTCTATTTTGTTTTAATTCTTTAACCATGTTTAAAAACTTTTGCTGTAAATTTTTCATTTCAAGGGTGTTTTCTGGTTTCAGTTGAATATCAAATGAACCCTCCTCTACACGTCCCATGGCGGAAATGAGATCCAAAAGGGGTCTGTTTACAAAGCGGCTGAAAAGCGTAATGAGAATGAGTATGAGAATTACCGCCATGGCGATACCCGCAAACAGGGTATGGTTGATACCGGCTTCAAAATGCTCTTTGGCTTTAATACGTTCTAAATCCACATCGATGTATCCGATTACCGGTCTGGCGGGATCGTGACATGTTTGACAGCGCGGCGTGTTTTGGATGGGAAAATAGGCGGAATGGAAAGTGTTTCCTCCGGCTAATTGAATTTTTTTGCTTTGCAACTGTTTTTCCGCAAAAGAATGCCCGGGTATATCGGCAATGGATTTATCCAAAAGGGAATCGACGGAAGAATAACTGATACGGCCGTGAACGTCAATGATGTTAATGCGATGGATACCTGATATTTTATTAAATTCCTTCAAGTGGGTTTGTATGTTATGAGGTTCACCAATGGACATCATTTGCCGG
Source organism: Caldithrix sp. (assembly GCA_014730185.1). Classification (GTDB taxonomy): domain Bacteria; phylum Calditrichota; class Calditrichia; order Calditrichales; family Calditrichaceae; genus WJIP01. The sequence continues at coordinate 23,500 of WJIP01000185.1, forward strand.
ATATCCTGATTAATGAACTCTATGGTCGTCGTGAACAGAGTTTCGTATGTTTTATTAAAATCATTCCTCAGCAGATTCATTACTATAAGCAGGGGCAGTTCCAGAACAAGGAAGAATAGTATAATAGTGATAACAATAAAACGGGCTTTTAACGATTTAAGCATATCAACCGATCTCCATAAATTAAATGTTCTATCTAAAATACGACAAAAAGGGTAAGAATTTCAATCGTATATCTATGGTGTGCTACTTATGCCCCATAGAGACATATATGTCACAACATTATAATTTGTTGTTTATTATGAGGTTAAGCTATATCGACATATATTTGGGACACATATTGCAGTTAATAAACTATGCACAACTAAAATATGAATTTTATAACTTATAGTAAATATTGCAGTTAAGTTTGTTCCATTGGTTTGGCATGATTTGTGAAAGTAGCAATTATCCAATGGGGAGTGAAGTATGCAGCAAATTTTGACGCTTGCTGATAATCCAATCATGGAGTTACACAAAAACGATTTAGTTAAGAATGAAGTTATGAATTTAATTCATTTTGATACATGTTGTGAACTTATTGAGCACATTCTTACCAAACGCTCGGATTTGGTTGTTATAGATATCGATTATTTAAAAGACCGCACCATAAAGTTAATGCGGGTTATCAAACTTCTTAATGACTCAATGCGGGTTGTGCTGCTGTGCTCTGAAGAAAATATAAGACAATTAAAAGAGGCGCTTTCATTTGGAGTGGTTGCTTATCTTATGAAACCGTTTAATGAAAAAGAGTTCTCAAAAATATTAGATAACTTAACTATTGCGCATCATTAAAATTGAGGAGGTACAGTATGTACTTTAATATTATACGGAAGATTTTCATTTTTATGCTGATTACATTTCCGGTTCTATTGATTGGTCAGCATTCAAATGAATATCTGGGTGCTGAAAATTGTGTTTGCCATAGCACCGTCATTGATATGTGGGCCGAAACCAAACATGCCGTTGCATATGACTCAGTTGGTGTCATCCAGGATAATGACCATTGTTTGCCATGCCATACCACCGGTTGGGACACGACTGAAAACGCTATCCCTGGTGGGTTTGATGACTTCTATTACGCAGAAGATCAGGATGGTATCGATAAAATGAAAAACGTACAGTGCGAATCCTGCCATACACCCACCGATGGGGCCCCTGAAGTAACCTATGCTGCTGAAAATTGCGGAGCCTGTCATGACGGTTCTCATCATCCCACCTATTCTGATTGGGAAAAATCTTTACACGCGGTCTCCCGGGAAACCAGCAGACCGGAGATATTCGGATGGATTGATGAAGATCCCGGGTGTGCCGGCTGTCATACAGCAGAAGGGTTTATTCAGTTTATCGAACAGAGTGAATTGGAACCCAATGTAGATGCCCCGGGTGATGCCGGTGCCGATATAACCTGTGCAGCATGCCATGCTACACACGATGGTTCTATCGAGGGGCAATTGCGTATGGATAAAACAGAATTGTGTTCCAAATGCCATAATCCGGAATACAACCCTGAATCTCCCCCGGAACCCGATGGATCAGCAGTACATCATTCCACCGCGTATATGTTTGAAGGTAAAGGCGGTTACGAATACGATGGTTACACATATGAATCTTCGTTGCATACCAATGTAATTACAGATAAATGTGTGGCTTGTCATGTTTTTATGACGCCATTCGAAGAAGGTCCTCCGGAAGTGCCGGCATATACCGGACATACTTTCGATCCTCATCTGGAGTCCTGTGTTGATTGTCATGGTGATTTCGAAGTTGCCGATAGTTCGTTCGATTACCGCGGCGTTCAAACCGAAATTGATAGTTTAATGAATGTATTGCATGAAGAACTGGCTATGGCTTCCAGTGCCGATTCTACAACGGATGCCTTTTATCGCGCAAAATTTAATTATGAGTTTGTATACGCCGATGGCAGTCATGGTATCCATAATACTGCCTATGCTGAGGGATTACTCACTTCTTCTATCGATAACTTTGAGCCGTCTGCTCTGGAACCTGTGGAAGGGGTTATGCCGGAAGCTTTCGCCCTGCAGCAGAATTATCCCAATCCATTCAATCCGGTTACAACTATCGGATTCAATATCCGCAATGCGGGCAAAGTGACATTGACCATTTATAACAGCGTGGGGCAGCGCATTAAAACATTAGTTGATGAATCCATGAACGCCGGTCAATATGAAGTAAAGTTTAATGGACAGCAACTATCTTCGGGTGTTTATTTCTACCGAATTGAAGTTTCGGATGAAGGACAAATGATTTTCCAGAAAACCCACAAAATGATTCTCATGAAATAACCTAAGACCTTCCGTTAAACCGAAGCCTCCCCTAACCAGGGAGGCTTTTTTTATGTACTGAAGCAAATCAATTGTCGTTATCAACATTTGATTTTTAGTATTCGCAGGTCTATTTTTATGCTTTGTTACTGAAAAAGGAAGTCTGAATTGAATACCGAAATCCGTAATGAACTATCCGGCATAAAAGCAGATCTGTACACATTTATAAAAGAAAAGGAACATCAGGCATTAGCATATTTGCTAAATTTTGAAGCCGGTGAACGTCGCTTATCATATGAGGTTAAAAAGGATTTGCAGAAACGTTTTGGGAAAGAAATCCTTAGCCCTCAACTGCGCTGGAAAAGTCGATTTGAATATATTGGACCCGAATATGAATCAATTCTGGATGACCTCATTAGTGAGTTTCTCAAAGATAAGGGTTATAATGAGGATCCATATTTGATACCCAGGGATCGCTTAAAGAATTATATTTGGAAAAAATCCCGCCAACAGGCACACGCTATATTGAATGAATTAACGCAAAGAGAAGTATAGAATGGAAGAGATAAAAAACGATTTATTACAAATATATGAACGTTGGGCGGGCCACCAGGGCGTTGAAATAAAACCATTAAAAGCGCATGGTTCGGATCGTCGTTATTTCCGGATTTTCGGAAAGGATCGGACTGCTATTGGGGTATATAATCCGGATATTAAAGAGAATATTGCCTTTTTAACCTTTTCCAAGCAGTTTGCAGAACATGGTTTGAATGTACCGCAAATTTACGATCAGGAACTGGATAAGAATATTTATCTGGAAGAAGATCTGGGGGATGAGACCTTATTTTCGTATTTAAGCCGTGTTCGAGAAAAAAAAGGATTTACGCCCAACATTGTGGAATATTATGAGAAAACCATTAATCAATTACCGCGTTTCCAGGTTGAAGCCGGTCAAAACATTGATTATTCCGTGTGCTATCCCCGCAGCAGTTTTGATCGTCAATCCATGCATTGGGATCTGAACTACTTTAAGTATTATTTCCTCAAGTTAGCGAAGGTACCTTTCGACGAACAGCATTTGGAGGATGATTTTAAGAAATTTATTGACTTTTTGCTGGAGGCCGATCGCCACTTTTTTCTTTATCGTGATTTTCAATCCCGGAATATCATGTTACGAAATGGGGAACCATTTTTCATCGATTATCAGGGAGGGCGAAAAGGAGCGCTGCAGTATGATCTGGCTTCACTGTTGTATGATGCCAAAGCAGATATCCCTCAGGACATTCGTATTCGATTGCTCGATCATTACCTTGATCGATTAAAAGGGTATCGATCCTTTAACAGGGAGCAGTTTTTAGAATATTTCTATGGATATGTTTTGATTCGGATTATGCAGGCGCTCGGGGCATATGGTTTTCGGGGATTTTATGAACGCAAGGAACATTTTCTCAAAAGTGTGCCGTATGCCATCCAGAATTTGGAATGGATACTCCATAATGTGAAATTGCCCGTGGAATTACCGGTTTTAACGGACGCCTGGAGTCGGTTGGTACGGTCCACTTTTTTACGCCAGTTAGGTAATGTAAAATTGCGGTTAAACGTCCGCATACAGAGCTTTTCTTATAAGCGTGGTATTCCCTGGGATGAAAAAGGGCATGGCGGTGGCTTTGTTTTTGATTGCCGGCTGTTACCCAATCCCGGTAGGTATGATCAATATCAGGATGTTACGGGAAACGACCAGCCGGTGATTGAGTTTTTAAGGAAAGAGAACGAAGTGGATAATTTTTTAAATGATATTAAAAATATTGCCGCCCATGCTATCCGGAATTACAAAGAACGTAATTTCAGTGATTTGATGATAGCCTTCGGCTGCACCGGAGGACAACATCGCTCGGTATATTGTGCTAATCAATTGGGGCAATTTTTAAAAGATACCTATGATGTGGATGTACAGGTTCGCCACCGCGAACTGGAGATGAAGTAGAATATGAAGGCTATGATTTTAGCCGCGGGATTGGGCAGCCGCTTACAACCCCTAACCAATAGTAAACCCAAAGCCCTTATCGAAATTAACGGTCGGCCACTGTTACAAATAGTCATAGAACGGTTAAAGTACTTTGGTTTTAATGAAATCATCATCAATGTTCATCATTTTAAACAGCAGATTATTGACTTCATAGATCACAAAAAAAAATTTAATATTCGCATTGAATTTTCCCGGGAAAAAACACTGCTGGATACCGGCGGGGGGGTACAGAAAGCATCCTGGTTTTTTGATGATGATAAACCTTTTCTGCTGCACAATGTGGATATCCTCACAGATGTGGATTACCGCAAATTAATCAAAGACTTTGAAGAAACGAATCCTTTGGCGCTTTTGGCCGTGAATGCCCGTTCAACCCATCGATTTTTGTTATTTGATCAGGGGACGTTATGCGGATGGGAAAATGTTGAAACGGGTGAAAGAATTCTGCTAAGAAAGGATATCAATCGGGCGAACCGGGCGGCATTTATGGGTATTCATTTTATATCACCGCAAATTTTCCGTTATTTCCCTGAAGAACAGCAAGCATTTTCCATCCTTGAAACCTATTTACAGGCCGCCGAAAAAGGTGCTGTAATCCGCAGAATGAATTTCAATAATCATACCTGGATCGATGTGGGGAAAAAAGAATCGCTCGAACAGGCGGAAACAGTGCTTGAAAAACTTGGTATTTAATCAATTAAATCCTCTGATCCAATATGTATACAAATCATTGATCTTCTACCATCCAAAAAAAAGTTATATTTTAATTTTAGAACTGTATCGGATACATCAATCAAGGGATGGGCGGCTTCAGCCAAACTTTGTTTTTAATTTCAGACTGATTTTGTTAAATTATAGTTTATATTTAATTAAACATTAGAAATTTTCGGGAGTTGTATTGTTTTGAAAATGATTAAGCGGATCAAAGGTACACATGACTTATTGCCGGAAGACAGCCGTGAATGGGTAGCGTTAGAAGACCTGATCAGGCAGATTATGGATAAATACAATTTTTATGAATTAAGAACCCCTGTATTCGAGAACACGGAACTTTTTGCCAGAGGTATCGGCCAGCTTACGGATATTGTGTCGAAAGAGATGTATACGTTTTTAGACCGGGGTAAAAAACAAATTACGCTGAAGCCGGAAATGACAGCACCGATCATCCGTGCCTATCTGGAAAACAAACTATATGCCAAATCTCAAATCAATAAAATCTATTACATTGCTCCGCTTTTTAGGCAGGAGAATCCGCAAGCCGGAAGACTGCGGCAGTTTCATCAATTCGGAGCGGAAACCATTGGAACCGCTGCGCCCGAAGCTGATGCTGAAATGATTGATCTGGCAATGACAGTATATGACCGCTTTGGCCTTAAAGGATTGCAACTGACCATAAATTCGGTTGGAGATCCTCAATGTCGTGACCCGTATAAGAAGACTCTACAGGACTATATTCGGCCACACCTGCACGAATACTGCCCGGATTGTCAACGTCGATTTGACGAAAATCCTATGCGCATTCTGGATTGTAAAAACGAAGCATGTAGGACGCTCAATCAGCAGGCCCCTAAAATAGTGGATAATCTCTGTGACGATTGCCAAGCGCATTACGACCGGCTAAGGGATGTATTGCAGGCAATGGGTAGACAATACGAAGAGGATGCATATCTTGTGCGCGGGTTGGATTACTACACCCGTACGGTGTTCGAAATTACAAGTCCGGCATTGGGTGCTCAAAACGCTATTTGTGGAGGAGGGCGTTACGATTTACTGGCAGAAGAGCTGGGTGGTCCGTCAACGCCGGCCATCGGCTTTGCTTCTGGGATTGAACGGTTGATGATGGTCGCAGCCGAACAGGTTATTCGCTTGGTTAAAGAACCGCGTTTGGATATTTTTTTTGCTACGGTGGATGATGCAGCCAGACATAAAGCTCCCGAATTTTTACAATGGTTACGCGGTAATGGGTTCAAATGTGAGATGGATTTTTTACAGCGCAGTATTAAGGCGCAGATGCGTGAGGCAAACCGGCAGAATGCCCGTTTTGTACTTATCCTGGGTGAACAGGAATTAGAAGACGACGTTTTGTCAGTTAAAATAATGGAGCAAGGTCAGCAGCAGGTGGTTGCCCGTAAGGAATTAATTCCGTTTCTGAATCAAAGGATGTAGGGAATTTTCAAAATACTGTAAGATGTCGCAATCCATCTTATCCAATAAATAACGGGTATAATACGTGCAGTCTTTATCTAAAAATAAAATAAAACAATTAAACAAACTTAAGCAAAAAAAATACCGCGACCAATATGAAATGTACATGGTGAGCGGATTTCGTCATGCACGTGCAGCGGTTAATGCCCAAAATGTTATCATTGAGTACATCCTTGTAACAGCAGATGGTTTTAAACAAATGGATCAGTTAGGAACCGTTTTCCGTAAAATTTATGATATACCTCTTTATCAGATAAACGATAATGAAATGAAAAGCTTAAGTGATGAGCAATCCAGCCAGGGCATTGTTATGGTATTACGAAAACCGACGACCGGTGGGCAAAGGCCGAAACCGTCACCAGGAAACACAGCCATCTATCTGTATCGTATTAATGATCCCGGTAATCTTGGTACAATCATTCGAACGGCACTTTGGTTCGGATTCCAGAATTTATTATTAAGCCCGGGTTCGGCCGATCCTTATCAGCCCAAAGCTGTGCGTTCTGCAGCCGGATATAGTACTTATGCTACAATTTATGATGATGTGAATATGGATGACTTAATGCATTTGCGCACCCAGGGATTTCATCTGATAAGTGCTTCGGTTGAAGGGGGACAGCCTCCATCGCAAATTTCCTTATCTCCGGACGTCCCGTTTATTCTGTTGCTCGGTAGCGAAGCACATGGCCTGCCCGATGAATGCAGAGAAAAGAGCGACCATGTACTTACCATTCCCAAATATGGATTCGGTGAATCTTTAAATTTAGGCGTGGCTGCGGGTATTATTCTGTCTCATTTAGCAGGCAATCGTCAAACCACCAACCCTTTGAACAAAGGACTTATTGAGCATGGAACATAAACGTTTTCCGGAACCGGTGGAAGCATTACTATTGATATTGGCGGCTCTTTTCGGACTGTTGGGATTAGTTATACTAATAGGCGCGGTGTTTGGCTTCGATATGTCCACCCCGGCTTTTGATCAAAATATGCGTTATCTATTTGTTTTCGGGGGCGCTGTATTTTTAATTGTACCTTACGGATATGCCAAAGCCAAAAATTATGATACACAAACATTATTTCGATTTAACAAGGTTCCTATGCCTGTAGTGTATCTCAGCCTCGTGGTGAGTCTGGCCCTGACAGTGGTGGGGGATGAGCTGGATCGACTGGTCAATATGGTTTTTCCCATACCGGAATGGATGTTGGAACAGGTTCAGCCTTTGCAGGCCCAGGGGATTGGTGATTGGGTGCTGGTTATACTGGGGGCGGTTGTAGTAGCCGGCATTGCCGAAGAAGCCTTGTTCAGAGGATTCTTCCAGGTTACACTGGAACAAAAAGGAGATGCAACAAGAGCTGTGTTACTCTCTTCTCTGGGATGGACTTTAATTCATATGAATCCATACTGGGCAATTCAAATTTTTATAATGGGTGTATTTATTGGCTTTTTGGCATGGCGTACCAATTCTATAATTCCGGCCATAATTGTACACGGCACCAATAATTTGATAGCATTATTCTTTTTGAATTTTCATCTGGATCGATGGATGTCCTGGTATTTATGGAATGATCATGTATCTCCACCGGTGTTGGTGGTCGCGGTGGGAGCTCTTTATTGGGCCTTACGTCATATCAACCAATTTTATCAACCATCTGATTAATATTATTTTCTACCGGAATATTGAGGAACAGCTCATGCAAAGCCCGCTCAGCATCCATGACATCAATGGCATGGCCATGGTTTAGCGAATCCCAAACAGCTTGGGTTGATACGCCTTCCCGTTCGGCTACCTGTTCATACGTTCCCAGTTCAGCGTATTGCCAATGTCTTTTGAAGGTGGTCTCGCTCCAGCGTGATTTTATAGCGGCTATTAATTGATAAATGGTATTCACCATCAGATCAAATTTCAGGTAACCGGAATTGATATTAACCATTTGTTTTTTTTTCTTGGCAATTTGCAGGGCAGTATTGGCCCGATGGAATGCTTTACCGTCCATTTCAATGGGGATATTACTCCCCAATCGCTGGATCATTCCGTACCCTATTCCAAAGCGCAGGTTAAGGGGATAAACCAGTCGTTCAAATTTGGCCACAAGCGAGGGCACGGCAGATATTTTGCGCAACACTCCCTGAAATTCATCACCCTTGGTAATCATGAATGCTGCCTCGATGTCGGCTTTACAGTCTTCATTAATTTGCACGATTGCTGATTTTAAGAATAACTGCCATTCATGACGGTGGTAATCTGACAGTTTTCGTGATCCTTTGATATCCCCGATGATAACGGTATATTGATCCATTCAACTAACTCCAGCTTAATTCATACTCAATACTGATATCATTGGAAGTTATATCTTTAGACCGAACCTTGTTGGCGCCGCACATCCGACAGCCTTCTTCCAGAAAACCGCGTTCACTGAGCAGAACCGATTCCAGAAAAGGTTGTCCATAATTGATGTAGATGTAATACCGATGGTTATCGACTTCGCTGATCTTCATATCCCCCAATCCAATCAGTAAGGGCCTCATTACAACCATTTGCTGTAGAAATTTGCCGGGTTGTTTATTTTCCACATAAACCTGAAAATACCGCGGCATTAAATGTTTAGCGTTCCAATGGCCTAATTTCAGAAAATTATTCGTATCATCGTCAAAAAATTCCTTTAACATTAGCTCATCAATGGTCTTTAGATAAATTTCCTTATATTCCTTGGAAATTCCAATGGGCTGGATCAGCGGATTTTTTTGCGGGATATCAATAGCATCTATGAATTTTTTTAGTCGTTCTCTGCCGAATTGTTCTTCTATGAAATCAAAACGGGTTAAGATGACCAAACCTTTTATTCCGCTCATAGGGCATTAGCTCCTTTCTAACCAGGTATGTAAAGCCTGCTCAATTTGTTCAAGCGGTAAATTTTTCGCCTTACCCTGAACAAAGTCGGGGGACCCTCCGCCTTTCATGCCAAAACGTTGTCCGTGTTCGTTCATGAATTCCCGTGCATCTTTTTGCGTAAGAGGCGGAACTCCCAAGTAAAATCGTTCATTAGCCGTTATTAGGGTCGTTTTTTGCAACTCATTCAGAATGAATCGGGCCATGTAAAAAGCTTGTTCGGCGACATGTTCGCCGGGGATATGGTGAACAACCGGAGCATCGGGTTCTAGCTGAGTCACTAAATCTCTGGCTTTCCACTCCAGTATGGTCTGCTCCAATTTGTTTTTTTCTCGTTTATAGGTTCTCTTGTCAGCCAGCAGTTGCTTTACGCGTTCAGGAAAATCATCATAATCGGTGTTTAATAATTTTTTTAACGCTTCACTGCTTTGGTGCAGACCCGAAAAATATTCATCAGCCATTTTACCGATGTAGCACTGAACGCGTACTCGTCCTCTTATTTTTTCCGTACCGGCGATTTTAATATAGCCAATTTCCGAAGTGTTGCGGACGTGGGTTCCACCACAGGCTACACAATCGGCATCTTCCATTTGCACTATACGTAACTCATCCACCTCAACGGGAGCCCGGCGCAGCGGAAAATGACCTGCCTCACTGGGAGATGTAATATGCATCTGAATCGGTTTTGCCGCCCGGATTAGGGCATTGGCTTCGGATTCAATTTGGGCCAACTTTTGATCCTCCGGTACACCGTTTTCGATTTCAATGAGCGTTATGATATCACCGAGATGTACGGAAACGGTAGGGTAGCCAAACCGATTTAGAACCGATGAGAGCAAATGCTGGCCGCTGTGCTGTTGCATATTGTAATAGCGGTGTGGCCAGTCAATGGATACATTTACCTGCGCACCGGTCTTGATACTATCTGTACTTGAAAGACGGTGCCAGATGTCATCACCTTCTCGTTTAACCTCATCCACCGGTAAATGATTAAGTGTACCTTTATCCGATGCCTGTCCGCCTCCGCCCGGATAAAAAACAGTATCATCCAATTTGATCCACATGGAATCGTTATCGATATGCTTTATGTCATTTACCCTGGTGGTTAATTTCGTTAAATAACTATCCTTGTAATAAGCATATATTCTCATACTCATAGTGTCATAAAATCATTAAAATCAATGGAGTAATTGACGGGTCGGTATTCACCTGTCCGTTTATTAAGCTCGTATTTGCCTTTGAACTCATTACGCGCTATGCGATGCAGACGATCCACAAAAAAGTCAATTTCCTTTTCATGATTGTACATGCCAAAGCTCATGCGTACTGCTCCGGGGATTTGACTGCGATCGTGTTGTATGATTTGTTGTTCCAGTTTTTCATTTTCTTCCTCCGTAATCCCTAACAGATGTTTTAGATAGGGATGGGCGCAAAAACAGCCGTTACGTACACCAATACCGCTTTCAAAATTCAAAATAGCTGCCACCAAAGCATGGGATTTATCCTGCAAATTAAACGGTATAACGCCCAAACGGTTATGTACGTCGTTTTCATCCATTGAACCATATATATCAATTCCCGGAACCTGTTTCAGCTTTTTCAGGGTATAGGCCGTAAGCCGAGCTTCATGATCGGCAATTGTATCCATGCCGATTTCCTGCATGACCTGCAAAGCTTTGCCCAATGCAATCGCTCCTGCAACATTTGGTGTACCAGCTTCTTCCTGCTCCGGAACATCGGCCCACAAGACATGATCGATGGAAACCAGTTCGATGGTCCCGCCGCCAACATGATCCGGATTGCCATCTTTAAAAACATCACGGTTAGCGATCAGCACACCCAGGCCAAACGGGGCGTAAATTTTATGGGCGGAAAATGCCAGGTAATCGATGTGTTCCGGATCATCCTGATCACCCATATCAATGGCTCTGTGGGGGGCTAATTGGGCTGCATCCACCATTAATTCGGCGTTGTGGCTGTGCACCAGTCTGGCAATTTCCGGAATTGGATTGATGTAGCCGCTTACGTTGGAGGCTCCTGTAATACTCACCAGGCGCACCTTGCCTTTATAGATTTCCAGTTTATTGCGTAAGTCTTGCATATCCAGGCGGCTGTCCGCTTCCAAACCGATATGATCGATCCGTTCTCGCATGCGCCAGGGAAGGTCGTTGGAATGGTGTTCCATTAATGTTGTCAAAATGATATCGTTTTCGTCAAGGGGTAAACGGCGAGCCAGTTTATTGATAGCTTCCGTCGAATTCTTGCCGAAAATGATCGTGTGATTTTCGTCGCGAATATTGAAGAAACGCCTGACGATTTCCCGGCTTTGTTCGTAAAGATGAGTGCTTAACTGTGATTTAAAACCAGTGCCGCGATGAATACTGGAATACCACTGCATAAACTCATTCAGAGCCTCTAAAACCGGTTTTAGGGTAGGCGTACTTGCTGCATTATCAAAATTGATATACCGGGTTTGTTTACCATTGAGCAGCGGCACATGGCGGTCCCAACCTACAATCTGTTCATGAATAGAATTGATATCATACGCTTTAACCATTAAGTCTCCTCTTAGCGATTAACTGTGCGTTTCCTGACCGGTTACGCTCATCTCATGATTTTTAATTTCTTTCAAAACTTGATTGGCAAGCCGGAGGGCGGCCAAACCATCTGCGGCAGAAACC
>WJIP01000186.1 GCA_014730185.1 Caldithrix sp.
GCTTCCAGTACATCCAGAGCATCCTCTTGTTCAGTTTCATATAACTTCCTAATGCCCAATAGCTGCAGGGCTGCAGGCTCCTTCTCTAACCAACGATCCAGCATATCTTTGTTAAAAAGCTGTTCGCCGGGAACCGTAGATTCAATCGGTTGTTTGGGACCGAACCGGAATGTGGGGTCGCCGATTACATGCAATTCCAGTTTATTTTGCAGTTTAAGCCACTCGCCTGCCCGCAGGCCCATGGGAATCAGGCCGAAGTAACGATTAGCCCAAACATCCTGCAATACATTAACGGAGTTGGCCAAAGCAGTGACGGTTTTACCGGCACCTTTAAACACATATTCTCCGGCCACATATCCATCATTGAAGAAGGCGCCGTTAAAACACTCATCAAAATAAATAAGCTTAGCCTGAGGATTGATATTCTGAATATCGTATAAAAACATATCCTGACTGGCAAACAGCAAGGAATCCCGGTGGGCCAGGGAATCGGATAAAGCATCTTCAAACCAGGCAAAGGGCAATCCATAACGTTTCATATATTTAATCTGAGTTTCCGCCGGCGATTTATCACGTTTTTTTGCCCGCCGCATTTTACTGCGTAGAAACAACTTAACCGATTCGATATTTTCCATAATGGATTGAGCCGGTTCAAAACCAAGCAAATATTGTTTATTCGCGCTGCCATGGGCATGGAATACGGCCAAATCCATAGAAGGCTGTTGTAAATAATGAATAATGTTATATTTCATGTTGCCGTCCATGGCGTGGTTAAAAAAGCGTAATCGTTTGCCCGGCTTTTGCAGGTTCGGGAATTGCTCTCGGTACCGCTCACAATTCGAATTCCATGCATCCAGGGATTCGGAATGATAGCCATGACCCGTGTATATAAAGGCGTTATCCAGCCTTAAGCCTTGCTCTTTTTGACGGGCAATGCGTTGCAGATAGTTACCTAAGCGCTGATATTTTAGCGAATCGGGTCCGTATAATGCCATGCGACCGCTATAAATCTCCGAATTAATTTTTTGCGGAGAATCCGGTTTTAGTCTGTAATAGTGCATTTGCGGATTGAGGGTATCCTGCCTGATGTAACGAAACTGTAAATCGAAATCATCATAAAACCGGTCCGAAGGCACCGACGTCCGCGGCCAGGAAAAACGTGTGCTGTTTTCCTTTATTTTAAACGCCGACGTCAAATGCTGGGCGCCCCTTAACATAGCTATGGGGATGTCACCTATAAAAACGGCTCCGGCAATTTTATTGGTTATATATTGATCTTTAAGAAACTTTTTTACAGAATTTGGATTACGCCATTTTTGAACTGCGATGATTACGTTTAAACCATCATTTTCGACCGAGTTCTTATATTTTTCGATACTACTGCCGGTCTGTTTATAGGTCAATGAATCAACAACAAAAACAACATTTTCGCCCATCCCATTATCGGGTTGAGCAAGCAGTGAGCAACCGAACCATACCATCGACCAAAAAGCCAGTATAAACCTTTTCCAAGAGTACATGAGCACAAATCCTTTAACAAAAAATAAGCGCCGCCCGCCGACGGCGCTTATTAAAATAACCTTATTTCAATAACATCATTTTTTTAACCGAAGTAAAATCGCCACTTTCAAGACGATAGAAATACAGGCCGCTGGCCAGATTATTTCCATTCCAGGTGATCTTTTGAATACCGGCACGCATATCATCATCAATTACCGTGGCAACCTGCTGACCGGTGGTGGCATAAATTTCCAGCGTAACCCTGCCCGCTTTTTTCAGATTAAAGGTGAATGTCGTTGCCGGATTGAACGGATTGGGATAATTCTGATACAATTGATAGTCGTCAACCGTAAAATGGGGTTTATCCTGCAGGCCGGTAGTAACCTGATAACGCAGAATGACACCTTCCTTCCCCACAGCCCAAAGCACACCATTATTGTACCGGACCTTTTGCAAGGTGACCTCTTCCACAGGTGCAACCATGGGTGTCCAGGTTAAGCCCGCATCCTCGGATTTATAGATTTTACTGTTTTCGCCTACGACAAACACCAATGAATCGTTAACAAATTCCACATCGTAAAAATCATCACCTTCGGGATCGGTTAACACTTCTTCCACCGTATCCATTTGCGATGTGGTCAGACGGTAAACGGCTCCTCGGGAAGCCGGTATAATGCCCACTTCGCCCCTGAATTCAACGGCCCGCATAATCATATAACCATCCAGATCAATGGTTTGGTAAAAGGAATCCAGTTCGGTAGTCGACAAATACACATCACCTTTGTTGGACGTGGCCATGATTTGATTGTCGGTTATGGGCCACAAATCGTAAACGGTACCACTGCCTTCATTTTTCAGCAATGTCCAGTTAAGACCGCCGTCCTCCGATTTCATAATATATCCCCTGGAGCCTCCGGCAAAAACCAAATCGCTATTGACATAGTGTAAGGCGTTAATGTGCTTATTGCTCTCCTGGTGCATGGGATTATCGATCATCGTCCAGTCCTCGCCACCATTGGTGGTCCGATAAATTTCGCCATAGCTGCCAGCTACCATACCGTTATCCGCATCAATAAACTCACATTCATACAGATTGCTTGTTGAGCCGGTAAACCAATTGTGTGGATATACCCAGGTTTCGCCGCCATCCGTGCTCATGGTCATTTCACCACCACCCCACGAAGACAGAAAAATTTTATCATCCGTGGGAAAAGCGATACCCCAAAAACTGATATTGGGCCAGCTCAGAATATGGTTCCAGGTTTGGCCACCGTCGGTGGTTTTAAACCATTGCCCGTAATTGGCAAAGATGTAACCGTTATCGGCATCGATAAAATCGACAAATTCCACATCCTGTCCCGTGCCGGTATAAAGAGTATCCCATGATGTTCCGCCATCCATACTTTTGATGATGTGGGCTTCGCTGCCAGCGGCAAAAATCATATCATCATCAAGCACATCCACGGAGGTAAACCGTTCAAAGTCCGGTGTGTAATCAGCTTGCTGGGTATAGGTTTTGCCGGCGTCGTGGGAAACAAAAAGGGTATAATGATAACCGGCCACAACGATGGTTGATTCCCCTCCGGCAGATACATCGTACAGCCGCTGGCTCAAAGTAGCCGGGGGAAAATCCAGATGGACGTAGGTCCAGTTAACACCGCCATCTTCCGTATACCAGCTGTGACCATCATTGGCGTCGGAAATCACCACTCCTCTGTCGGCATCCAGAAAGGCCACTCCGCCATCCAGGTCTTCGCCCATGAACTCATAATCGAGCCGTGTAAAGTTCGCACCGCCATCTTCCGTTTTCAACAGAGTTGAATCATCTCCACAGAAAAACACCAGGTTTTCATCAACTGCCGACAAACCTTCAAAGTCCATAGTATATTTGGACGTATCACCAATCATATCCCAGGTTAAGCCTCCGTCCGTCGTTTTGTACAGAAACCCGTCATCGGCAGCCACAAACCCGATATCCAGACTGGCGAACTCCACATCGTTCCAGTCGATGCCGCTGTCATCTGGTTCCCGCAATACACCACCGGAATCACCTCCGGTTGCAGTATGCATTACGCCCCCATCGTTGGTCACAAACCAGCCATGATCCACATCATAAAAATGGCCGGCATTGGGATCCAAGCCCATTTCACCTTCTTTTACCGTTTCCCAACTCTGAGCGCTGACCAGCGAAAAAGAAATCAGTAAAATCAGTACGGTAAACAATGCTTTCATTATGTCTCCTTTGATTTAATTAATGGTTGCAATTGATTAAAAAATAAATAAATCAATGATGACCTGACCATTGAGTGTAACACGACTTTTAGTTAAGGCCGATGGCTCCTCTCCCGAGATTGTTTGAGCGGATAGCAAAAGATGCGTTTCCAAAACGGGTAAATACTTATATGTAATCTGCAATCCCAAATTATAGCGTTGTGTATCGGCCAGATAATAATTTAATGGATCACGGTACAGAAGATTAAAGTATGTTCGTTCATAGATGTTTTCAGAACGTTTCTGACATTGGTTGTCAAGTACAGCGGTACCCATCCATGCTGCTGCCTGCCACCGGTTACCCCACGTATAAAGCATTCCCCCTTTTAGACCATAGCCATGACCCTTTAATTGCCAGAAATTATTCAGCATCAAGTCCTCTTTGAATGCACCATGATACCAATATAATAAATCCGTAAACAGCTTACAATTCTTAGTTACATTCAATTGTCCGCCGAGTGTAAATTGATGCCTTGAAGCAGCCTTTTCCATTATTAAAAATTGAAACAGTGGATGGTATGCGGTATGAGCATCCCGGGCAAAATGGTAGGACAGGTAACCTTTCCACTCCGTTGTTTGTTTAATCATGATAAGAGCGGCGTTGTATAAATGGGTATCCCAATCCCCCTCCTTTTCCTTCTGGATGCCCCCATCACGAGTTCCGGCGGTAAAGACGGCATACCGTAAATGGCCCAGCCAATGAACAAACGACGTTTTCCACAGCCATTGTCCCGAAGCCTCATGACCAATGCGGTCCAATTGCCTTTCCTCGGAGGTCTGCCCCCGGCGAATTTCCGGCAAATCCGTGTACCGAAATTTGTAAATCACCGGCGTTATATCCTGATTGAGATTGTATCGTGATATTTCAACTTTCTCCTGCTGATTAAAATAACGATAATTGAAGCCCACCTGCCAACGATCTGCCCGGTACATCACACCGGCGGTCAGATTTAAATCACGATATTTATTAAGGGGTTTGGGAAACACTTTTTTTAAACGCTGCCCCACACTATAATGTACACCCAGCCCAAACAACCAGTGCTGATTTACCCGTCGGGCCCATTCACCGCCCCAATGGATGCCGTTAAGCGTAAAATCACCGCGGCTGCTATCGCCCAGTAAAAAGGGATTGGATTGCAACCAGCGGCTTTGATCAACCCACTGTACATTATGATCGTTTTGCCGGCGGTAATAGAAATAGCCTTTGAATACATCATTTTCGGACAAGGGATAAACTGTGCCTGCAAAATAATTTTGCTCTATAACCGTTTCCGCATGCAAGGGCCAGTAATAATCACCATCCGAATAATCCGTAAACTGTCCCACCCTTAATGCGCGCGTTCGACTGTCCTCGTATAACGCGGCAGTATTATGGCCTATATCATACAAGTTAACCTGATGAACCACCGAGTCCATAAAAAAAGGACGGTCGCCGATAACCGGAGCCATTCTGTCTTGGCCATGGCATACATCCAGAAAGAGTACAATAAACAGAAAATGGAATAGCATGGTAGGACATGCAATGCATTGCCAATTTCCACCATTTCGGTTAATCCGTTTCATAGGGCCGTTATCCATCGATTTTAGCCGGCGTTGGTTGGTCCGACACTTTAAAATCCACTGAGCTGTTATTATTATCCATCAAAATAAACTTGCTTCCTGTTTGCCGGAAGACTTTACGGATAATGGACTTACCCTTATAGGCCGGTATACCGCCGCCAATTCCGCTGTCGATTTTATCCGGTAAACGCTTATATTGGTATTGTGTGGTTATCTCCCGGTATTCCACTCCATCCACAACGCGTTCTACCGGTACCAGAACATGATTAAAAGAATCGTAAGTCCAGGTCGTATCCGCAGCCGTTAATTCAAAAAGTACCACAGCATCGTTAAATACGGAATATAAAAAATCGTGGCCGTATTTATGATGCAGCTGCACCATATTCGGTACGTTATGATTATCGATATCGGAGGACAGGTGGTTATAATATTCGAAGTCAGCCGCGCTCAGATCGACGCTTCGCGTGTTGTATTCCAGGTGATCAACCGCATCCTGGGCAACGACAATCATTTCGCCGGGATAAAGCGGATAATCCATTCCCTGTCCCGGGAACTGATACAAATGAATGCAATGCAACATGTGCGGATCGTCTTCACGGTAGCCGTAGGCCACATCGCCGATGGCGTATTGATCGAGATAGATGATTTCATCGGAATTATTGTAAAGCTCGGTAAACTGGTCATGAAAATAGTAAGCCGGTGGGGAGGGCGCGCCATTGTAATAAATTTCACTGATAACCACATTAGAGCTGAATATGGGTTCAACCGTCACGCGGATAGGTTCGCCGGATTGCTCCAAAGGTATGGCGGACATACTGGCAGACAGGGAAATATCCTGATCCAGTGGCAAATACTTTTTGACCGTATCACGGGTGTAGAGTTTGGTTACCGTGCAGTTATACATCCCGGGAACAATGTTTTTAAGCCACACGCTTCCCTCCGATTCCGTGACCGCCTCATATATCAAATCGTGATGCAGGGACATCAGTTTTACCCGGGCCCCGGGAACTGCCGTATGGCTACTATCCTCAAAAATGGATCGGGTAACAAAGGATGTATCCTGCACCGTCACCTGTAAAGTAAATTGCCGGCTGTCTGTCTGGGTAAGTTTTTCTTTACAAAACAGGAACAGCCCCGGGAGAGCAACAATATATATACCGATTTTAACCAGCTTATTAGTCAATCTTCGCATTCCTGGTTCCCATTAAAAACGTTTGGCATAATCAATAAAATCATCAATGACGGCACTGAATTCGACCCCGTAAAAAATTTCCGGATTACGCCGTGTGTAGGACAGTGACCCGGTCGGCACGCGTTTACGACGATACAGTGGTCTATGATTCAACAAGTTATTTACAAAAAACGAGACCTCAGCTCCTGACCATAACTCCTTACTGACCCGCAAATTGATCAGCCACAGATTCCGCAAATCTTCCCATTTGAACTGGTAATCATCATAAGCCCGTCGCATGTTTTCATAGCGCGGATCAGCCCGTTCTTTTTCAGGAATAAAGAACAGCGATCCGTTTTTCTGTACATACCC
>WJIP01000187.1 GCA_014730185.1 Caldithrix sp.
AATGTAGATGATGAAGATGATCTGGAATTGATCTTTGGAACCATGCGTCGCAACCTTCATGTTCTGAAAATCGATAGTACGGAGCTGGAGGGTTTCCCCAAAGCATTTAATTTACCCATTGATCAGGGAGTGGCCGTGGCCGATATTAACGGTGATCAACAACCTGAAATGATATTTGGCACATTCAATGGGCAATTGTTTGCTATCGATGCCACAGGTGATACATTATCTAACTTTCCCCTTCAGCTGGACATGCGATTAAGCGTAACACCCATTGTTGTAGAGACTGACACGTCCTTGTATATTATTGCTGCAACCAATGATCAAAAAATTTTAAAAATTAATCCGCAGGGTACTGTAAAATCGTTGTATCAATTTAATCAACCGATTGTCGGTTCTCCAGCGGTACAGGATTTAAACGGTGACGGTAATCCGGAAATTATTGTTGCCGATGAAAGCGGAATGTTAGCTGCGGTTTCCATTGATGATGGTACAGCCCTCAATTTGTTTCCAATCCAATTGGATCACAGTATCACGACAACACCGTTGAGCGCCGATCTGGATGGCGATCTGAAAAATGATTTAATTGTGTCTACGGTCGATAGTGCGATTACCGTATTGAGTGATGCCGGTGAGGATTTACCCGGATTCCCGGCTAAAATCAAGGCCTCGCTCAATGGATCTCCGGTAATTGATGATATTGATGCAGATGGGGATCTGGAAATCAGTATTGGTGGCAGTAACGGATTATATGTGCTGGATCTGAAGGATACCGGCAGCATTGAACCATCATGGAATACCTACCTGGCCAATAATTACCGAACCGGTTATTACCGTTTTTCATCTTCAACCTTCGTTCGTTCGCCTGTGAATACTGTTCCTGATCAAATAATGCTTTATTCAAATTATCCAAATCCTTTCAATTCGCAAACGACCATCCATTATGCCTTGCATAAAACGACCCATGTAGAACTGGATATCTATAATGTGCTTGGACAAAGAGTGGCCTCTTTATTTTCCGGAAGGCAACAGCCCGGTGTTTATGACGTTAAATGGGATGCCGGTAATATGGCTAGCGGTATTTATATATATCGCTTGTATACTGAAAGGCGTATTTTAAGTAAACGTATGTTATTGATACGATAATTTTAGTTAGGCCAGGTTGATATTGAAACGACTCATCCAAATTTTTGTTTATCCTTTGTTTATGCTTGCTGCACTTACTGAAGTTAGCTTTGGCGAAAAATGGCATGAACAGCAATTTTTAGTAACCCTGCATGAGAATGCGCCGGCAATCCATAACACTTTACTTGATAAACCAAACCTTAACCGATTTGATACTTTGCAAAGTGTAATTCGTAAACATAATATAAATCGGATTGAACCCTGGTTAAAATCGGCGGACACCGATGATGTTGTGGGTAACATCAATTTGAGCAAAATCTATCGATTTCATCTCAAAATTCGGCCCGATGCTGAAACGTTCAAAACTATTATCAGGGATTTTAGTCGGCTGGAAACAGTATTATCAGCTTGTCCGGAATTCAAAATGCAGATTAACACTCCGGTACGCCCCCTTATTGTAAACGATCCGAGGCGGGATATGCAATGGTATGTGGATAAAATCATGGCCAATTATGCCTGGGCATTATGGCCGGATGGTTTTCCGACCGAATCCACGATTCTGCTGGGCGTGGTTGATACCGGATATGACTATTTACACCCCGATTTAGATGAAATTCTTTTTAAAAATTTCCGGGAAGATGCCAACGGAGACGGTGTCCTTGATGACAAAGACGTTAATGGTGTTGACGATGACAACAACGGTTTTGTCGATGATTTTTCCGGATGGGATTTTGTCGGTGCCAGCCAGGACGATTCGGCGGATAACGACATCAGGCCTCCATCATCCGGCAATCGGGATATTCTCAGCCATGGAACACATGTTGCGGGTATCATGTCTGCTATGGCTAATAATGGGGTCGGTATCGCCGGCATCGCTTACAACAGTAAAATTATCGCAACCAAGCATTCCTACGATACAGATTATGACAAAGGTTACCTTTACGATGCCTACGACGGTATTTTGTATTGTGCTAAAATGGGAGCAAAAGTCATCAATTGTTCCTGGGGAAGTCAACTGGACCTGGATGATTATCCGGAATATGCGCAAAATGTCAGAGCTTTACTCGATTTGGTAACCGATGAATACGGAGCAATCGTGGTTTGCGCTGCCGGTAATAATAATACCAATAACGATGATACTCATCATTATCCAAGCGATTTCGAACAAACTCTGGCCGTAGCAGCCTTAACTTCTGGCGATCAGAAAGCTTCGTTTTCCAATTATGGTCGTGTTATCGATATAAGTGCACCCGGCGTAGGTATCCTAAGTACCATTCACGATATCGCCGGAGGATACGCATCATGGCAGGGTACTTCCATGGCCAGTCCTGTGGTGGCGGGGGCGTTGGGATTGCTGTGGAACTATTATCCGCATCAAAGCCCGGATTGGATCTCACAAGCCATTCTGGAAACAGCCGATGATATTGATGAACGGAATGCATCTTACAAAAACCAACTCGGTGCGGGAAGGATAAATGTTTTTAATGCCATTGCCCGGGAAATCTATCCGAATATCCGGTTGCATGATTATACGCTTCGCCGCTTACCGTCGCAGAGGATATCCCCATTAAAACCCGGTTACCATGTAGGATTGACAGTAAGCTTGCACAATATGAAAGGATGGCGCTCGGCTCGTGAACTTACTTTAACGGCCCGGGTCGACGATTCCATGATACACCTCAATGATTCGACAGCTTATATAAATGATTTACAGCCCGGAGAAAACGACTCCACGGTGGTATCGGATATAACTTTTCAGATTAATCCTGATGCCCCTTATAAAACCATTCCCTTGTCGCTTAAGATTACCGCCAACGGAGATTCATTAAGACATTATGTCCATCACATTGATATTCCTGTAACGTTAAACCTGGATCTACCACCTTTTCCCGATCGGAGTCAGCAGATTACGCGTCCCCTGGCTGTGTCCGATCTGGACCAAAACGGGTCGATGGAAATAGTGTTTGCCGGAGTGAACGACTCCATCTATGCCTTGCAGAGCGAAGGGATAAATCAAGACAATTTTCCGGTGCCTCAGGGCGGCTATTCATTGGCGGCGCCCATAGTAGCCGATGTGAATCATGATAGTTTAAAAGAAATAATTAATATAACTCGAAGTGGGCTGATTCGCGCCTTCAATGTAAACGGTGAAACGATCTTCGAGTATGATGTGGGCGCGCCGGTTTACGGCAATGTTACGGTAGCTCAATTCGACGATGAACACGAAGATGCCATAATTGTAGCCACAATGAAAGGCCGGGTTCATGCCATTCGCATGGATAGTACACAGGTGTCGGGTTTTCCATATGCGGCCGGTGCTATGATTGATAAGGGTTGTGCAAGTGCTGACCTGAATGGTGATGGTTACAGTGAGGTAATTGCGGGCTCTTTTGATGGCAAGCTCCATGTGATTAACCGCCGGGGACAAAACATCACAGATTTTCCGGTAGACTTATCATCACGGGTATGCAAGCCGCCCCTTATTATTCAAAAAGACACAACTGCCTTGATTTTGGCGGTTACTCTCCAACCCGATATTCAAATGCTGGACAAAAGCGGAAGAATGCTTTGGAATTATTCCTTGTCAGCCCAGGTATCCAGTTTGCCGGCTGTGGGTAACTGGAATTCTGATGAAAAAGTAGATATATTCTTTGCCACAGAGGATTATATGCTATACGGCATGAATGAGGACGGAGAGATGCTGCCCGGTTTTCCCAAAACAATCCAGGGGCGATTGAAATCGGCACCCTTGCTGGCTGATCTTAATGGTGATGATCAGACCGAGCTGATAGCCGCAACATCCGCGGGAACGGTTTATATTTATGAATCTGGTGGGATTAATTATCCAAATTTTCCGGCGCAATTACCTTACGGCTATGAGACGGCCCCGGCTATAGCCGATATTGATTTGGATGGCGACCGCGAGTTGATGATTGGCTCCTCAGCAGGATTGTTTGTTTACGATATTCCCGGTCAGACTTCTGATTCAAACAATGAATGGATTACTTACATGGGGGATAACCGTCGAACAGGCAGTCTGAAGTGGAATCCGGAAACAACGAATATGATGCCAATGTTTTCTGCAAAAATTGAACATTTTAAATTATTTCAGAATCATCCCAATCCATTTAATCCTCGAACGGTTATACAATATACCTTACCGAAATCCGAAAACGTAATCCTTAAAATTTATAACCTATTGGGTAAAGAGGTCGATGCTCTGGTGCATAAGCGTCAACAAGCGGGTCATTATGGTGTGACATGGGACGCATCCGGAAGAGCCAGCGGCATCTATATTTATCAATTGAAAACAGACAGTCAAATTTTGACCAAACGTATGCTTTATTTAAAATAATCAAGTTGGAGAGGTGCATTATGCAACGTGTATTACTGGTGCTTTTTTTATTTTTAACTATAGTGCAGGCCCGTGATGGGTTTCATAAAGAACGGATCCTTTTCTGTTTGAATAAGGATATTCCCGGCCTGGAAATCATGCGTAATGGAGAACAACTCCGGACGGACATTTCCGGAATCAATGCATTACTGGAAAAATATGATGCGGTTGACGTTCACCGTTGGTTGACATCCGCTAAAGAACACGATGTTGTTGGGGATGTTAAATTGATGAACGTTTACCGTGTAGTATTTCCGGTCGATCGGACCTGGGATGAACTGCATGAACTTAAGGCAGAATTCACAGCGGTGGGCGAAGTGCATTCTGCCGATCTTGAAGGTAAACATTATATACTGGAATCGCCCCAAACCGCTCGCTATACGCCTTCAGATTCCCGATTTAACGAACAATGGTATCTTTCTAAAATTATGGCCGATTATGCCTGGGGTATATGGGATATATACGGAAACATTCCGGGCGATCCTGATATATTATTGGGTGTTGTGGATACCGGTCTTGATTATGAGCATCCTGAACTCGATAATGTAATGTACGATAATCTGGGTGAAGACGCCAACGGCGACGGTCAGATAACGGCTGCTGATGAGAACAATGTGGATGATGATGGTAACGGTTATGTGGATGATTTTAACGGCTGGGATTTTGCAGGAGACAGCGAATCCGCCGGGCCGACCCCGGATAACGATGTGCGTCCGCCCGATGCTGGTCCGGATGAGGAGTTGAGCCACGGCACGCATTGTGCCGGAGCCATGGCCGCTGAAACGGATAACAGCGACGGAATCGCCGGAGGCTCTTTCCGCAGCCGGTTAATTATTAGCAAAAACGCCTATGATGATGATTTAACTCAACCTGGTATTGTTAGTGGCTACGATGGTATTCTATATTGCGCTCAGATGGGGGCCCGGGTTATAAACTGTTCCTGGGGGGGCGGTTATCTGTTTACTTATGAAGAAAATATTCTGGAAGAGGTGGCCAATGATTATGGTGCCATTGTAATAGGAGCTGCCGGTAACGATGATCAGGATAACGATAATAATCCGCACTACCCCAGTGATCATGAGACGGTAGTAGGCGTAGCTGCAACCGATAAATTTGATTCGAAAGCGTATTATTCCAATTATGGATCGGTTATCGATATAAGCTCACCCGGAGGTGAGGGGGGGAGCTCCTCAGATGCAATTCTAAGTACCATTCACTGGAATGCCGGAGGCTATGATTCCTGGCAGGGGACCTCCATGGCTGCTCCTGTGGCTGCTGGTGCATATGGTTTACTGTGGTCTTTTTTCCCGAATGAAAATCGCGACTGGATCATCAATGAGATGGCTGTCAATGCCGATTCTATCGACCATTTAAACTCTGGTTATGAGGGCGAATTGGGTGCCGGTCGTGTTAATGTTTATAATGCCATTGCTACCAATATTTTCCCTTATCTCACCATTGAATCCGATGTGGTCTCACCTCTCAATGATACGGATGGAGACGGTGAAATTGATCCTGGTGAAAGCGGCACGATTGAATTGACCATTGCCAATGCTGAGAACTGGCAGGCGGCCAATAATGTGAACGTGACGCTGAGCAGTGCCTCTCCTTATATCACTTTTCCGGATGACAACGCTAATTTTGGTAATATTCCGAGCGGTTCTGCGGCTACGAATACCAGTGATGCTCTTGAATTTACTTTTACTTCCGACGCGCCTTTGCAGGAAATTTTTATCGATGTCACTATACAAGCCAATCAAAGCGGTGACTATCCGTATGAAGTAATCGAGCAAATCAGTGTGACTCCGAAAATGAATCAGATGGGTTTTCCGGTCTTAACCAGTTCCGAAATTACGCTGGCTGTGGCCTGCGATAGTTTGCTGGGCACAGCAGCCAAACATATCGTGGTCATCACCGAGGAAGACAGTCTGTATGCACTGGATTCCAATGGCTCAGTGTTAACCGGATTTCCGGTTTATGTGGAATTTACCACGGCTGCTCCAGCGGTGGCGGATGTTGATCAGGATGGACAAAAGGAAATTGTAATAGGTAATCGTTATGGCGACCTAAGAATTTACGATAACGATGGGACGCTGGCGATGGAAAAGGTTGTGGGTGAACAAATCCATAATGAAATTGCCATTGATAATCTTGACAGTGACGCTGAACTTGAAATTGTATTCGGTACCATGACCCGAAATATTTATGCCATTAATCCAGATGGTAGTGAGTTGAGTGGATTTCCGGTTGGCTATAATTCACCTGTACAACAAGGACCCGCTTTGGGCGATCTCACCGGTAATGGTGTTCCGGAGATTGTTTTCGGATTAATTAACACCGAGTTACATGTATTGGATGCAAATGGCAGTGAACTCACTAATTTTCCGGTCAGTCTGGAATCCGATGTAACCAAAAAACCATTACTGACAGAGATTATAGATGGTAACAATGTATCTTCTTATCATATCGTAGTAACCACCGATAATGATAAGATTGTCCGCGTGGATATGGACGGCACGATGACTGTTTTGTATGAATCATCAGCTATTATTAACAGCGCTCCATCATTATGCGATATTAATAAAAATGATACGTTGGATATTCTTTTTGGTAATGATGATGGTAAGCTGTATGCCGTAAATATGAACGGAGATAGCCTGCAAAATTATCCCTTCCAACTGGAAGGTGAAATCAGGTCATCCCCGGTTATGGCCGATCTGGATAATAACGGAACAATTGAAATTATCGTCAGCACCCAATCTGGTTATTTGTATGCCCTGAATAATGATGGTAGCCATTACGCTAATTTTCCGGCACTTTTCTCCGGGCATCTGGAAGGATCCGGTTCCGTATGCGATCTGGATAATGATGGCGATTTTGAACTGGTTGTCGGGGGATTGTCGGGATTACAGGCTGTGGATGTACAGGAAAATAAGGGGGTTATGCATTTATGGAGTACGTTTCAGGCTAACAGCCATAGAACAGCCTTTTTCCGATTTAAAGTCGACGCACCAAGCCCTATAGATCAAAAAGTCAATATGGCAAATACGTTCCAATTGAACCAGAACTTTCCAAATCCTTTTAATCCGGAAACACGTATTCGCTTCAGTATTCCCCAAAATGGTATTGTGGAAATTGCCGTATATAATTTACTTGGCCAACAGATCCGGGTTCTAACCAATAAAAAATACGCGACCGGTACACATGAACTGATTTGGGATGGCCGTAATCAAGCAGGACAGAGCGTAAGCAGTGGGCTGTACGTCTATCGGCTGGATTATCTTTCTACGAAGGGTGATGTTCAACAACGTTCGCGTAAGATGCTTTTGATGAGGTAAAATGGACGTAAATTTAAGTGTAAGGGTTTCATCTTCTCAAGATGAAACCCTTTTTTTATGCAATTTTAGAATATTTAGCCGTTGGCAGGGTCGTTTTACACGAGATCCGATTTCATTAAAGTTCACAAAACAGTCACAAAAAAATCAAATCGAACCGGTTATTAACATTTTTTAAAGAAAACGCTTGCATTTTATTTTTTATTTACTATAATGGGTGGTACTTGATTTATATCAAGATGAAGCTCACACACACAAGACAACTTTCTTTTTAATTGGGATTGAAAGCATTGATTTTAATGCTTTTAGTTTGCAAAATGAAGGCGCGAATCTTGACAATAATCAAGTTTTACCATATATTTCCCTGCGTGATGAAGCTCACACTTATCTGTAAAATCCTTCAAACCACAGGAGGTGCCTTATGACCTAACGCTGCGCGTTTTTTCTTCTAATTTACGTTAATCCATTTAAGTTATTAATTATGTGGAGGTTAAGGGATGTTCAAAAAGATGCTTTTATTATTGCTCACCTTAGCTATGCCAATACTGGTTTTTGGACAATCAACCGGTAAAATTATTGGTGTGGTTACGGACAAAGAGACGGGTGAGCCCCTACCTGGCGTTAACGTAATAGTTCAGGATACCTATCTTGGCGCAACCACCGATATCGATGGTTATTACGTTATCCTCAATGTTCCTGTCGGTACATTTACCCTTGAAGCAAGTTATGTTGGTTATACGAATATGATCGTTGAAGGTGTTCGTGTTTCTGCCAACGTAACCACCGAACAGGATTTTGCATTAAGTCCAACCACCTTGGAACTTGGCGAAGCTGTTGTTGTTACCGCCGAGCGTCCCCTGGTGGAAAAGCACGTCACACAGAGTGTTTCAAAAGTAACGACCGAAGATCTGGAAGCCATTCCGGTCCGCGGTACCCAAAATATTTTGGCATTACAAGCCAGTGTTGTGGTACAGGATGGAAATGTGCATATCCGCGGAGGTCGTGAAGAAGAGGTTGGTTACTATCTGGACGGCGCTTCAACCATCAACCCCTTGAATCGGCAGAATAATGTGCATGTGATTCAGGAAGCGGTGGAAGAAGTTCAGGTGTTAACCGGTGGTTATACTGCTGAGTACGGTAATGCCAATGCCGGTATTGTCCGTTCCGATCTCAAAACAGGTGGTCCGGAATGGCATTTCTCTCTGGATGCCCAAACGGATAAGTTTGCCGAACGTGGCAGTGAATTCCTCGGCACCTATTCGTACCGGGAACACATCATTACGGCGACGGCCAGCGGTCCGCTTATGGATAACCTGAGATTTTTCGTTGCTTATGAAAATCAGGATATCGGCGATACCCAGAAACGATTCAGCAAAGGTTTTGAGTTTTCGGAAGAAACTCTGAATAATGCGCTGATCGATCGCAACCCCAGTAACCCCAACACACCGGACACGGTCAACCGGGTTCTTTCTTATCCCGATGGTTTCACGCCGAATAACTGGTTTAAACGGCATTCCATTAACAGTACGCTGTTGTATGATCTGAAAACCTTTAAATTCCGTTTGAGCGGAGTTTATACGTTTTCCAAAAACTTCAGATATGATCGTCCGATGCTGAATGTGTTCAATACCCGTGAACAACCGTACGAAAACAACAATATTCTGTTAAACGGAAAGTTTACCCATGTCATCAATCCCTCAACGTATTATGACCTGAAACTCAGTTATTACCTGGATGAAGGCGAACGGGTGGATGACTGGTTCGGTAACGACTGGCAAAAATGGGTGGACAGTGCCGCTGTAGCCGAGCATACGGATGGCGAAGTTACCTTCCGTGCCCCTTATGATGAACCTTTTTCTTATTTGATTAATGGTTTTACATTCAATCCTAATGGGCAGTTATTGTATAACTATGCCAAAACCAAACAGACCTATTTCGGCGGTTCTCTGGATTTTGTCACCCAGTTGAACAATAATAACGAAATCAAGGCCGGTTTCAGTGCAAGACAATACACCATCCGCAGATATGTCATGAGTCCGAATATCATGAAAGCAGTGGCTTCCAGTGATGAATATCAGTCTGTGGAAGATTTATCGGATGCGACTGTCGCCAATTATGCCGGTAATGTTTACGGTTATGATTTACTCGGTAATGAAAAAGACGGCGGATTTAACGGGGCTAAAGAACCGTTGTTTATGGCCGCATATCTGCAGGATAAGATCGAATACGAAGATTTGATCATTAATGCCGGTTTGCGTTTTGATTATTTCGATACCAAAGGCCTGAAGCTCAAGAATCCGACGGATGTTGATATTGATCAACAACTGGGTATCGTCTCAGAAGACGAATGGGAAGAAAAAG
Source organism: Caldithrix sp. (assembly GCA_014730185.1). Taxonomy (GTDB): domain Bacteria; phylum Calditrichota; class Calditrichia; order Calditrichales; family Calditrichaceae; genus WJIP01. The sequence continues at coordinate 10,216 of WJIP01000187.1, forward strand.
ATCCTGCCATGCATGTTAGCCCGCGCTTGGGTTTTTCTTTTCCGGTAAGCGATAAAACCGTTTTCTATACCCAGTACGGTAAATTTGTGCAGATGCCGGAGTTTAATGACTTTTATTACAGCTCCTATTCCTATGGCGACCAAATCGGCGGTGGTTATTTCTATATTACCCCCGTTGGATTTGATATCGATCCCATGTTTACCACCTCCTATGAAGTTGGTTTCCGTCAGCAGGTCGGACAGGTTGCGGCTGTGGAACTGGCCGGTTTTTACAAGAACATCAAAGGTCAGATTCAGGCGGATCGTTATGCACCGGCTCCCGGCGCCCAGATTCAGTCTTACAATTACCTGACCAATGGTGACTTTGCCACTACCAAAGGCCTGGAATTCAAGTTCACCCTGAGGAGAGTCAACCGCCTGCAGGCTCAGTTCAACTATACGTTGAACGACGCCGAGGGTACCGGCTCGGGTGAAACCGCATTTATCTCTGCGGTGGATCGTCTGAGCCAGCGGCCGACGACCTTGGCTCCGCTGGATTTCGCTCAGAAGCATCGCGGAACCCTGAATGTGGATTTCCGTTTTGGTCCGGATGATGGCGGCCCGGTATTTGAGCAGAGTGGTGCTAATTTTCTGTTGACCTTCAACAGCGGCCATCCGTACACGACGGTAACTACCGATTTCGGTCAGTCCGGTCAGTATGATTCCGGTGTGGATTATATGCTGGATACCCGTTCGCGTAAAGCGGCCGAACCGATTGGTGCTTCTACCACACCGTGGTACTACCGTTCGGATCTGCGTTTGGATAAAACCGTTACGATTACCAACACGCTGGATGCTACGTTCTACGTAAGGGTCAATAACCTGTTCAATACCAAAAACGTTATTAACGTATATCCGGCAACCGGTAGCGCTGAAAACGACGGTTATATCAATGGCGAAATCGCTCCGGAACGTACGGAATCGCTGATTAATGCTTATGGCGGCGAAGACTACGTAGAAATGTATAAGAGAATCAATCTGGATAATGGTCAGGCCTATTGGGATGAGCTGGGACTGGAATTGTACAGTCAACCGCGTCAAATCTTTTTTGGTCTGAAATTAAGCTATTAATTTTTGAAGGAAGACAATCGAGTTCAACATAAAAGTGTTGAGGAGATAATATGAATAGTAGAAGTAAATATTTCCTCGTGGTATCGTTACTAATGTTGCTTATGATTCCATTAAGCACAACGGTTATGGCCAGAGCGATCGATAACGATGCAGGCAACATTAGTGTGATGAAACCACAGGCAGATAAAATAACACAAACCCTCTGTAATATCGGTAACTGGGGGTTTTGGGCCAATTATAATGGCCAAACAGGGCACGATCCGTTCACCGGATCATCCGGCGGTTACTATCCGCGCGGAACTGCTGCAGCGATTTATATGGATGGCGCCATCTGGGGCGGCTATCTGCAGGAAGGCGGCGAGAATATAGCCGACCAGCCATTGCGTGTTGGTGGTATCGGTTACCGTATCGGTACCGTTCCCGGCTGGATTGAAGGCGAAGGTGACAATGCACAGGGCGTTGCCGAAAATGAACGCGTCCGCCTGTATCGTGTTCGCAGCGATTATAAAACGTTAACACCGGCTCAGATTAAACAGGATGTATCCGAAAACTTCAATGTATCGCTTTCTGGGGTTACGGATGCCATGGCTCAGGAAATTATTGCATCTTACGAGAAGGATTGGAACGAATGGCCGGTTGACCTGGGCGCCCCCTGGGTGGATAACAATGGCGATGGTGTCTATGATCCGGAAGAAGATGAAGCCGGGATCGCCAATGCCGATCAGGTATTGTGGTGGGTGGTTAACGATCTGAATGAAGCCAAAGTGGAAGAACATTCCGGTGCCTTGCCCATCGGCCTGGAAGTGCGTATTACCCTGTGGGCTTACAATCAGCCAGGTGCCGGTTTAGGCCAGATTGTATTTAAAAAATATGAGTTCATCAATAAATCCGGTAAGACCATTGACGATATGTATTTTGCCCAGTTCTCCGATCCGGATTTAGGCTCCTACAGTAATGACCTGGTTGGCGTGGATACAACCGAAAGTTTGCATTTTGCTTGGAACGGTGATCCCACTGATCCGGATTACGAAGCCTATGGCATGGCAGTGCCGGCCGCCGGTTATGACTTTTTCCAGGGTCCTATCGTGGAAACCGGTGATATGGCCGATACGGCCGTTTTTGATTTAGGCTATCGCCTGGGTTATAAAAACCTGCCCATGACCACGTCCGGCTTATTTGCCGCCGGCGGTGAAATTGAAGACCCCGATATGGGCGTTTACGATTTCACTCTGGAATGGTATAACATGATGCGCGGGTTTATCCCCACCAACGATCTGGAAAATCCCACACCATGGATAGCGGGAAGTGGCCCGAGCCAGGGTCAACCCACTAAATTCCCCGTATCCGGTGATCCGGTTACCGGCGAAGGCGACATTGACGGTCAGGGTGATAATATGGGCCCGGGTGACCGCCGTATGTACGCCGCCACCGGTCCGTTTACCATGGCACCCATGGACACTCAGGAAGTTGTAGTGGCTCTGGTTGCCGAGCAGGGTACGGATAATATTTCATCCATTTCCGCCATGCGGAATGTTGATGTGCTGGCACAGACCCTGTATAATGATCTGTTCCGCAGCGTACCGAAACCGCCGGCACAACCGAAACTTGCTGCATCGAATCTGGATGAATACATTGTGCTGAACTGGAGCTTTGATAAAGAAGCTGTAGCGACAACGGAAGCTGATAATCCGCTTACCGGTTATGATTTCGAAGGTTACAACCTGTATCAGGTACCTTCGCCCAACGCCGCTTTATCCGATGGCGTACGCATTGGTACGTTCGATAAAGTGAACGGCGTGCAGGTGGTTATGGGTAAACGGTTTATCCCCGAATACGGTCAGGTCGTGGAAATTCCGGTACAATACGGTGCCGATGCCGGTGTTCAACGGTTCTTCCATGTGGAAAAGAATCATTTAACCGGTCAACCTTTATTTAAAGGTACTACCTATCACTACGCCGTTTCGGCTTACAACTACAACGAAAATCCGCAATTGATCGAGGATAAAGCACTGGAATCAGCCGCTGCTCGGATCAGCGTGACCCATCAGGGACCCAAACCGGGTGACCGTTATGAAGCGGAAGCCAAATCAACCATCGAAATAACTCATGATGGCCCCAGTGACGGCCAGGTTGAAGTGGTTGTTGTTGATCCGTCAGCCGTGACCGGTCACGAATACAGCGTGTTCTTCGAAGAAGATACCGATACCAACTCCGCCACCTACGGCCAAATCCTTTGGGGTTTGGAAGACAATACCACCGGTGAAGTTGTTTTGGAAGATCAGCAGCAAATTTCTTCGCTGGATAGCGATGACCAGATTATCGTTGACGGTTTGCAGGTCAAGGTTTCCGGTCCTTCGTTGGGTACCAATAAAGTGGCCGAATACGATCAGGATGGTAATGAACTGGATGGATCCGTTTCGATCCTGGCGCCCAGTTTAGGGACCACCGGATATCTGTTATCCAACCGTGCCGGTGCTGTAAATCAGCCGCCGTTTGCCCGCGATTGGGATCGTTTTGGTTACTGGGGTATGGATGATCTGGAAATCGACTTTGCCGATTCATCATTGACATGGGATTATATCAGCGAAACGCTGCACTACGATTCCACAGCTATGGAATTCGATTATGCACCCTATGCTATGTATCGCCATATTTTTACAACGGGTGAAAGAGTGCGTCTGTTTGCCGGTTTCTGGGATACGGACGGTAACGGCCAGTGGAGCCCGCCTAATGGTGATTGGACTGGACCGATATACGGTGCCGGTTCATATGAACCGATTTACGCATGGCAGGGTTACGATGCCGACGGCAATGTGATCTCCTACGATCCGGCCAACGAAGCCCAATACATTGCGGATAACAGTCTGTTAACCTCAGCTAATACCACCTGGGGCAGCAGTACAGGTGACATTGTTTATCCCTATGTAACAGCTATGTTGATGACAATGTACGCGGATGGCGCAACACCGCCGTGGGGCAACAAGATTATATTCACAAGGAATAAACCGAACACCGTCAATGACGTGTTCTCTTTCGCGGCCCCGACAACCGAAAGCAGCCAGGCTCTGGCAAAACAGGATGTGGAAAAAGTCAATGTATTCCCCAATCCTTATTATGCCGGGCATAGCAACGAAGAGAATCGTTTTGACCGTTATGTAACCTTTAACCATCTGCCGCAACAAGCGACGTTCCGCATCTTCAATCTGGCGGGTGTGCAGGTTCGTAAACTGGAAAAAGACGATGATTCGCAGTTCTTCCGCTGGGATTTGCAGAACGAAAGCGGATTGCCGGTAGCAAGCGGTATGTATATCGTTCATATCGATATGCCGGACTTAGGTGAAGAAAAAGTACTTAAGGTCATGATTGTGCAACCGCAGCAAGTCCTCGAGTACTATTAATT
>WJIP01000188.1 GCA_014730185.1 Caldithrix sp.
CAGCATGTATTTTAATCTATAAATACGATTTGACATTTATTGTGCATCTGAATAAATTTTTATTTTTGCCGGAGTGGTGGAATTGGAAGACGCGCCGGATTCAAAATCCGGTGGGCATTACGCCCGTGTGGGTTCGAGTCCCACCTCCGGTACCCGTCAAAGCAGGGTTAATCCCCTGCTTTTTTTATTTGCAGCCGCAGGGATATTAACTGATTAATATGATTCAGCACGCTTATTTTTAAAATGATTTACCCGCATAATAAGGCAAGCCTGATAATAAGGCAAGCCTGAATGTTTACCGATATAAGCTGTTTTTAAGGGGTATGGTAACCCTCCACTAGAATTGGTATTTAAACCGACTTACGGATTCTTTAATGCTTAAGTTTTGCCAAATTGTCATAACTATTTGAATTGAAACTGATGACCGGTTTGTTGCAAAAAAAGGCGTTTACTACCTTTATAATAGAGTCAATAAAGGTAAAGTTGAACGGTCTATGCGCACTCGCTAAAAGAAGAATGGAATTATGACCGTTAAGTACTGTTCTATAGTAAAACAGGCCAGAGGACATTTCCCAAAGCTAAGCAGGTTATTAATATTTTAGATAATATCAACCCTTAAAAACCGAAACGAAGTACATATGTTTGTTCATAAGAAAATGGCAAGCATATTAAATATATCGATACCATTTCGGTAGTTGTACGGAAATATCTGAGGAAAGCAGAATTAAGGAAATTCTACTCAGCACACACCCTAATCCACACATTTGCCAGTCATTTGGTTATGTCTGGTGAATCAATTTATAAAGTTTCTAAGGTACTCGGGTAAGGTTCAATAATAACGAACGAGCATTATAGCCATCTTTCACTGGAGTTTCTGAATGCAAACCTTGATTACGTCTAATAAATATCGATCATAAGGCCCAAAAGGATGGTTTTAAACCATGGGTTACGGATAATGTATACTTATCGATATTGTGTAAGATATTAAAAAAGAGTGAATTAATTTTTTTAGGACAATGCTAACGGCTACATTTTATTAACGCTAAACCTGACAGTGACAAATAAAACTATCCGTATTTTGTCTATCGACGACCTCCAGCGCCTTGAGAAGAATAAATTGGATGATTGATTGAAATTTAGCATTTCTGTATGATCCGGCCATTGCTATTGCTTCATCGGAAAATAAAATTGAAACTTTCATTATGTCTCTGTTAACATTATGTGAGTATTATTTCTGATTTAGTGGATAATCATTGATTGGTGATACATTCAATGTAAACTTTAATTTTTTAGGAGGTATCATGTTACAGAGATTGATTGTCCTTGTTTCGGTATTGATAGGATTTTCTTTAAGCGGATTTGCCCAGACCTACAGGGTAACTCTAAATTTTTCCGCTTTGGATTCGCTGCAAAACGGCTTCCACTATGAGGGATGGGCCATCGTTAACGATCAACCGTTTTCTACGGGCAAGTTTAATGTAAACAGCAACGGAGAGTTAGTGGATATGGACGGCAATGTCATTCCTAATGGGGAGTTCATGGTAGAAAAAGATTTGAGCGATGCCAGCGCCATTGTACTGACTATCGAACCGGAAGGCGATCCCAATGCAGCGCCCGCCAGCACCCACTATTTAGCGGGTGATGTATTTTCCATGTCTGCCGATTTGTCGGTCGGCCATCCCGCTGCGCTGGGGGATGATTACAGCGCTTCCGCCGGCGATTATATTCTGGCAACGCCCACCAATGGGGCCGACACCAATGAAAACAGCGGCATCTGGTTTTTGGAACTATCCACAACGGTTAACTTGGATTTCAGCGGTCTGGACTCCCTGAAAAGTGGCTTTCATTATGAGGGCTGGGCCATCGTTAACGATCACCCGGTTTCAACCGGAAAATTTAATGTGAACAGCTCCGGCGAATTGATTGATATGGATGGAAATGTGATTGAAAATGGCGAATTTACAATAGGGCAGGATTTGAGCGCAGCATCTGCTATCGTTCTGACCATTGAACCCGATGATGATCCCAGCCCGATGCCTGCCAGCACGCACTACCTGGCCGGGGATATCAGTGATATGTCGGCTTCGTTAACTGTAGATCATCCCGCTGCATTAGGCGATGATTTTACCGGTTCAACCGGCAATTATATTTTAGCGACGCCCACAAACGGCGACGACTCGAATGAGAACAGCGGTATCTGGTTTCTGGATTTAAGCGAAGGGTCGCCTGCTCAAGGATTGTTTTTGCCCACATTGCCCGATGGATGGGAGTATGAAGGCTGGACTGTTATAAACGGCATGCCCGTAACCACCGGTAAATTTCTAAAGACCGACAGCGCCGACTTTGCCGCACCTTACAGCGGCGAAATGTCAGGTCCGCCCTTTCCGGGAGAAGATTTTCTGATGAACGCTCCTGACGGCCTGACTTTTCCCACGGATATTGCCGGCGGCAACGCGGTCATTTCCATAGAGCCTTCGCCCGATGACGCTGGCAGTCCCTTTACTCTTAAACCGTTAGCGGGGATGATTCCCGGCGACGCCACCGATCATACCACTTACGCCATGAACAACAATGCCGGGAGTTTCCCGACAGGAAACGCTTCACTCACGGTGCATTCCCCCATGGCCGGTTTGGATTTACCCACGCTGCCCTATGGATGGAATTATGAAGGCTGGGTTGTTGTGGATGGTACACCCGTCACATCCGGAAAGTTTTTAAAAGTCGATTCCGCAGATTATTCCGCTCCCTACAGCGGCGAAATGTCGGGTCCGCCGTTTCCCGGCGAAGATTTTCTGATGAACGCACCCGAAGGTCTGAGTTTTCCGACGGATATTGCCGGCGGTAACGCGGTTATATCCATAGAACCTTCACCTGATGATGCTGCCGGTCCATTCACTCTGAAGCCGTTAGCGGGAATGATACCTTCGAATGCCGCCGACCATGTGACCTATGCCATGAACAATAATGCAGGAAGTTTTCCCACTGGGACCGCTGAATTAGAAGATGTGACGGCTATTGACGATGCTGCGACCACCGATATTCCGGATACATTTCATCTGTTCGGCAACTTTCCAAATCCCTTCAATCCCAGCACCAATATTCGCTTTAATATAGCCGAAGCGAGTCAGGTAGAATTAACCGTTTACAATGCGATGGGACAAAAGGTGGCAACGGTGGTCAATGAATTTATGGCTGCCGGAAAATATAAGGTTACCTTTGATGCCCAAAATTTATCTTCGGGCATCTATGTATATCAATTGGAAGCACAAGGATTTTCCGATATCCAGAAAATGATTCTGCTCAAATAACCACTCGCATAGCAGCATTTTATTTCGAACGCCCCGACGGTAATCCATCGGGGCGTTTTTCGTTTAGTAAAATATTCTAAATTATCCTGGTTATAAGTATCTGCATTATCCACATTTACTGGGTATTTTTGTCCCTTGCTAACGGCTGCGCTTTGTAAACGCTCAAGCTGGCCAGCGTTCACATTATGTACACCTAATAATGGATAACTGTTGAGAACATGATAGGGGACCCATTCAAAAGTCGTTTCCAACCCACCGGGAGTATAATGTCTTTTATTACTTAAGGCTTCCTTAAACGAATGTTGTTGAGGAATTTGATGTACTGAATAGAGGTGATTAAATTGATTAATATATACTGATTGATAGATTTGGATAACTAAGGCACCTTTCATCGATCTATAAAGGGTTGCTAATGAGACCAATAATAATCTTAATAACCGTTATTCTACCTTTAACTTACTCCTGTATCACGAAACCGGAGGAAGGCAAAACACACAGTGAGCCAATGGACATGGTATTCGTTGAAGGCGGCACGTGTACCATGGGCGATACCTGGGGCGACGGCCAAAGCGATGAAACGCCCACCCATGAGGTGACGTTGAGTTCATTTTACATGGGTCAATATGAAATCACCAATGCGCAGGCGGCCGAAGTGTTTAACTGGGCCCTGGATCAGGGTAAGGTAAATGCAGACAGTTCCACCGTACAAAACGCCGTCGGCGATCCCCAGGAACTATTGGACTTGGACGATGACGAATGGCAGATCAGCTACGACGGCAGTCAACTAATCGCCTACAGCGGCAAGGAAAGCCATCCGGTCATCGAGATAAGCTGGTATGGCGCCGTGGCTTTTTGTAATTACCTGAGTGAACGGGAAGGCTTGACGTCCGGATATAACTTGAATGACTGGTCCTGCAACTGGTCGGCCAATGGCTACCGCCTGCTCACGGAAGCGGAATGGGAATACGCTGCCCGCGGCGGTCAAAAGTCGCGCGGATACAAGTATGCCGGTTCCAATAACGCAGACGACGTGGCCTAGTATACAAGTAACAGCAAATTGCAAACCCACGAAGTGGGCGCCAAACAAGCCAATGAACTGGACCTATACGACATGTCCGGCAACGTGTGGGAATGGTGCTGGGACTGGTTTGGCAGCTATTCGTCCAACGCCCAGACCGATCCCACGGGGCCGTCGTACGGTAGTTACCGTGTTCTTCGCGGCGGTAGTTGGAACCTCAATGCCAACACCCTGCGGGTTGCTATTCGCAATCACTCCTACCCGGACGGCACGGTCAGCAGCAGCGGTTTTCGTATTTCGAGGACGAATTAAATCATTGATGATCTAATCCCGATGGACGAGCAGAAAGCGAGTGCATAAATAGGGATACCCTGTTTTCTTTTGCCGCTCTAGCGGGATGCATTTGGCATGCTTCGTTTCTTTTTATAAAAGAAACGAAGTCTTTTTGTTTACG
>WJIP01000015.1 GCA_014730185.1 Caldithrix sp.
GACAGATTTTAAATATAAAAGTTTTGAATATTCTAAACATCTTCTTCTGAAATATTAAAAATTCATCGAAATCTGTTGGGGTCAGGTGCAAGCAATTGTTATGCATATATATTCTTATTGTAACCCAAGATATTTTCTAATATGTTTGGCTAAGGTATTATCTATTTCATTATGTCTTGGTACTGGTTGTTTTAATCCTGTTTTTGGATTGAAATAAATATCATGATTTCCGCCTGATCTGAGTAATGAACATCCTTCTTTCTTTAGCTGTCTAATAAATTCTTTACGCTTCATATAGCGATTTCCTTAATATTGTGATCTTTAGGAACATCGTCCATTGCCATTAAAAGATATGCTTCTTTTAAGTTTTCTTCTAATTCATCAATTGTTTTTCCTTGCGTCATTATTTCTGGATGTTCAAGTATTTTTCCAAGCCAAAATTTTTCACTTTTCCAATAAATCATATTAATTTTTGCATTCATAATTATTTATTTCAAAATTTTAAATATTAAGTATACTTTTATTAATGTATGTTATTCCCATCTATTTATAAAGACTATATTGACTCCCAATTTCAAAATTACTAATTTTTTTATATGTATTCTCTAACTCGGATAACTTTATGTATACTTTTTAACCTAACATTTTATATTTATGCCTAACGTTTCGCGCATAACGCGCGCCGTAACCGACCGGCAACCTCACCAATGGTTTGACCCAAAACCCGCCGCCGGAAGCCCGGAAAGCCAACGCGTGAAGGTGTCGCTGTTAATGCGCCTTGTTATACAGCTCGTCTATTTGATCATTTGATATAAAACGTCACAGATCATAACTGCAATATTGGGATTATAACCTTTTTTATAAAAGACAACATATCCGTCAGTATTAATTATCACGTGTCTTGGATATGCATTGCCAAAAATTGGTATCAAATCTTCACTATATATGGTTTGTTGATAATTAAACGGTTGTTCTTCCAAAAAACTAATAACTTCACTTGCCTTATTGCGAGCAATGGCTAAAAATTTGACATTATGATTTTTCTTGAATTTTTTTACTACTTGATTGAGTAATGGTATTTCTGCGTAGCAAGGTCCGCAAGAGGTTGCCCACCAGTTTATGATAACATAATTACCTTTTAATTCACCAAGTGTAATCGTTTTACCATCTAATGTCTTCACACTAAAATCAGGCATTTTCTTGCCAATTTTAATCGGCTTATCAATCTTTTGAAAAGAGGCGGTACGACTTTGTTTATTTTTATCTATCCAGCTGTAAAATACTTTATTTTGAGTGGGATCAAGTTGTACCAAAAGTTTTATGATTAAAGTTTCACCATATTCAAGTTCAATAATTTTTGTTAAGATATTCGTTGAATCAAGATTTTCTAAATTAAAATTAGCCTTTAGTGTTTTTAGAATTCCATCCTTACATAAAGCTGCCCAATAGGTTTTATTATTTTTGTGGTGTTCAATTCCGAAAAACACTTCAATAGAATCAAGTCCTGTCTCAAGATTGGCATATTTTAAATTATCCATGCCATATTGTTGAACTAAGGTAGATAACTCGGATGGATATCCGTTTTCAAAGTTTGTGGAAGATAATGTCTTCGTTATATCTTGTGCATTAGCCGTTGAAACGATTATGATAAATAGTAAAAACTTTTTAAGTGTTTTCATAGGGATGACCTTTATTAAGCTGTATAACGGATTGGGCATAACCGGACAAGCACGTTAATGAATTGTCTGAGGAACAAGGCGCGGAACGCGTGCTTGTTCCGAGTTGATGCCCTGGTTAGGTTGCTTTTTATCAAAATAAATAATTGACACCAATATTTATATTTTGATTTAATGCAAAAATCTCAATCTCTCTGTTAATGAAATAATCATGACTATGCCAATGAGGAGTTAAATACTCGTAATAGTACTTACCGGATGAATAATGAGCGCTCAATTGATATCCAATTGAAATATAGATTGATGGATTTAGAGTATACTCAATTCCAGCACTTATTCCTCCAAAAAGTGGAGAATTAATATCTGAATGAAAATCTTCTTCATTACTCTTTACAGTTATTGGTTCATCCAAATTTGATTCATCAGCATATTTTATATTTGTAAATACTTTTCCGATTCCGAACGCAATAAAGGGTATTACATCATTTGATGCCCTATTCAAAAAGTAATACGTCAACTGAGCATTAAAATAAAAAGAGACTTGTTCCATTTCTCTGTTTTCAATTTCTGTATGGATATAATCAGAAACTGTAGTAACATTAAAATTATTAGTATAGTTGATGATTCTAAATCCTAACAAACTAGAGAGTTGAATCTTATTTGCCAATAAATACCCAACTTTGATAAATATTTTTGGTGAACTTGACACAAAGTTCGTTTTACCATGTTCATACCAATTAAATTCATCCTGTATTATACTTTCATTATTAAAAAGTGAATATTTTATTCCAACAATCCAGTCCTTTGAATTGCTTAATTGAGTTATAGTGGATGAATCTGGCTGCTCTGATTTGGATTCAAGTTTTTGTGCAAAAACAAGAAATGGAAATAACAATATAAGAAATATTTTCATTTAACCCTCATAATTTCATTAAGTTAAGCTAGCACCTAACGCAGCGTTTAACCCGCGCCAAACATAGCGGCCAGGAACTTTCACTTAACCAATTTCCTTGCCCGGAATAAATAAATGACAGGAAGCCACCACGCGTTTGGCGTCGGCGTTGAAACCGATGTGTGTGCCCGGCATGGCACGTGTATATTCTTAATCAGGAATCTACACTGATTATCCAGATGGTGCAAATCCCTTATCCCGATGTATCGGGAAAGTCTGCAGCCCCGACAAGCCGGGATTTACAACCGGAGTAAATTCAAAGGATCCCACCAGGGCGGGACCCGGTGATATCCCAACTAGACGAAAGTTTGCCGGGAAGCGCCGCAAAGCGAGCATCCACGAAACAACATCCCCATTAAAATGGTGGTTGTTTCGGGATCAGCCGAAGCCATAGTATCCCCACGCATCGGGAGAAGCGCTGAATAACTTGCCCCCTTTGTTTCCGGGGTTAATCTGTTCCAAATTGAGTTGAGATGAATTGGGATTTATGGTAGAGTCCATGTCCTGTTCAAGCTCCTCACAAAGCGGAACACAGTAACTTTCATTAGTTACTCATGGTTAATGAACCGTCCCGACGCGTCGGGATGGTGCGTCCCAAAGGGATGGCTATGCCAGGAGGCGCACTCCGGTTGATTTTCAGCCGGAGCTGTCTACTCGATTAGCATGCTAATTTGTTAATCGGAATTATTTTGTATATAACCTTTTTATTGTTTTGATTCGAATTCATTTCGCGAATACCATTTTTTTGATCAATTTTTGCTTACCGGCTTTTAATTCATAGATATATATTCCATTTGAGACAAAGTCACCAGACTGATTTGTTCCATACCACTTAATTGAATGATAGCCTTTTGAAAATGAGCCATCAGCTAAAGTTATTATCTTTTGACCAGTTATTGAATAAATAGTGATTTTAACAGGAGAATCTTCGGGCAAGCCAAACTTAATGGTTGTAAATGGATTGAATGGATTTGGAAAATTTCCGGTGAGTTCTACTTTATTCGGTAATGATTCGTCAGATAGATTGGATAAGTTATTTTGAGTGTTTTTTTTAATGCCACTAACTTTTACGGAATGTACATCATCATTACAATTACTATAAGAATCAGTAACCTCACATTTAAGTAAAAAATCTGAACTCTCACCAAAAGAAATAGTTCGTTGCCCTTCATAATCTGGAAGAGGAGTCCAATAATTATATCCAGGAGGAACATTATCAATAACTGGACCAGGATCATCAATTCCTATTGGATTTGGATTATCTATTTTAGTATCGTATTTCCACCACCAGCGATAATTTGAATAACTACCACTTCCACATGAAGGATTAGCTGTAAAATTGCCCTTATTATTATACTCTAAATAACTTGGGCCAGAAATAGAGATAGAAACATGAGAATAATTTGGATTTTGTTCCTTTATAATTTGAGAATAAACATTAAGTTCATAATCATCAACTAGATTTACACGAAAATGAATATCACTATTTTCACATGAAGGTATATAGGAATAAGTTGTGGAATTAAATCCAGGATTATTTTCATTATAAATATTTGTCCAGTTTTTACCATCGTTTGATTTTTGAACATATAATGTTCTGGTATACGGGTCGTTTAGATTATCTGCAAAGGGGGCCGCCCATTTTAGGTTAATTTCACCATTGTTCACGCTCGATTTCAAATAAAAACTCCAGGGGCCTCTGACTTCCTCCTCCTTATTTTCTACATCTAGTTTAAAAGTCGGAGTTAATACAATGGGTTCTGCTTCAGAATCATCCGATCTTTTTAATCTGATATAGAATTTCAAATAAATATCCTTTTGAGGCGTGTTGATAAACAAATTATTTAATTCATCAAGCTGTTTGAAACCGGATGAATAGCTAAGTACAGCTTCCTGGCTATTATCAACTTTCATTCTTGTTTTACCGCTTTCCAGTGAGATGTATTCATCATCCGCCCAATCCTGTAATAAATCCTCTGGGTATCTGTAACTTTCTTGCCCGGGGTATGTGAAGCTACAAAATAAATTTGCTTTTATTTCTTCTAATTGAATATTTGTTAAATTAGGGTTAAGCATATAGGTTATATCAGAGATAAATTTATATGAAGTCCACATTGTCCCTGTATTTACATCATCATAGTATTGATAGTAATATAATTTTTGTACTGTAGGCGTTGTGCTTAAATTAAAGACCCCCAATGGGGCATCATAAACCGGACGCCAATAATCATTTGTTGGAGCAACACTGCCGGGAACCCTCATTTTTAATTTACCTATGAACAGTTCTGTTTCCATAGTGCCAGAAAGATTAATTTCGCCTTCAAAATAAAGAGGAATCGGATCAATTTTTTTACCACCGCCTGAAAAGAAATCATATAAACCATATATAGCCCCCAACGGACCAAAAGGAAGATCTGCAACCAAACTGGAAAGATCAGATAATCCGTTGCTTATTTTACTTTTACCAATGTCGTCAAAAAATGTGGAAGCTTCGTCAAAAGCGTTATTTGTGGATTCTTGCGCCTTGCTCCAGGATTTATATTTTTCCGATAATGATTTACCTGCTCCGTCAATTATCTGTGGAATTGATTTACTATTCTGCCCAAGATTAGAAATCTTTTTTTGCGCTAATTGTATTTCCCCATCAATTTTTATATTTGTATTCCTCAAGCCCCAGGTATCAAAAATAAAAGAAATATGCTCAAGGCTGCCAATTTCTGGTTCATAGGCTATAGGGATGTCCTGATAAATCCAATGACCATTACTCCCTTGAACATAACCAATTATGGCGTTATTTTCATATTCACTTTTTTTATCCAGAGCGGAAGCAGGGCTGACTGCAAAGGCCAAATTTGCTGAGCCGTTCATTTCAAAATAGGTTTGAATTGATATTCTTGTATAACTTTCAGGACAAACCAAAAAGATGTATACGCGCATCATTCCGGTATATTCATGGTAAAGCACCATATAGGGCATTTTAACAGGGAAGTCTTGCGTACCGAAATCTTTGTAAAGTAAGACCCATCCATCCTCAGGCTGGTAGTCGTCTTTTTCAACAATAACGCCAAGATTAGCGTCTGTAAACGGAAAGACTGACAGAACGGGCTGCTCACCTGAAATATAAAAATATTCCGGGTAAGAGTTAGGATCCGTCCAGTCCCAATTTATATTCTCTTCATAAAGAGCATCATAGTAATTTGTAGAATCTTGGGTTGTATATGCTGAAACATTGAACTGGAGTACTATCAATAGAATTAATGTAAAAAATAAAACTCTCATTTTTAACTCCTATATTTTTTAGTTTTAATATGGAATTAGCCAATATTTGTCTATAGCATTTAACGTATCATCAGGCCATTTAAATGTCATAACGCTGTCTGCACGAGTTAATATTGTATCCTTTCTCATTACATAAACTATCCAGTTTGTTGCATAGGGATTTCCAGGGTAAGGTTTGTGCTTACAAAATAGAGCAGCGATTTGCCGTTTACATCCTATATAAACAGAATCAACATGAATGAAGAATCCTTTTTCATAATCCCATTTCTGAAATGTACGGGTTTGTAAATTAGTATAGTTATCTTTAGGGAAATATGTCGCTGTCCTTAATTCAACGCCTAAGATGGTTGTGTCTTTGGCTTGATAATTATCGTCCAGCAAACCTTCCAAACGATATTTTAGCGTAAAGAATGCACTTTCTTTGTTTGGTTTTAAAGGTTCGGTTGAAGTTTTACAGGTTACTAATAATAAGAATAGTCCAGATAGTATTAGAAATAATTTAAATATTTTCATCGGATATCTCCTTTAATTAGTTTATTATTCTTAATTATGAATGATTACCCAAACCAACTGTTCCAGCTTTTAAAAATCCACAATATTTTCAAAAATACCATAAACATATCAAATGCTAACATTTAGAATTTTATCCGTAGTTGAACCGGCAATGCCCTTCAATGCTCTTATTAACGTCTGGCTCAATTGCGGATAAAATTCAGTTGGACGACGCCGCTCGACACCCTGCTGCGTCAACCCTTATGGGCATTTAATAGAACTCTCTTATAATGAGTTTTCCATTTGTTACAGATTTAAAGGTTTAAATAAGGTAAAATCTTATACAAAATGCCATTTTTTATTTAAATCTTTTTAACATTAAACATACAAGGGATGGCCATGCCAGAAGGCGCACTCCGGTTGTTCTTCAGCCGGCGCCGTCTACTCGATTATAACTTATTTCCCGGCAATTTCTGCCGCTTCCTCTATCCACTTAGAAAGAGCTTCTGAGTTTGTATACTTGTATGCCTTAAAGCCATTCTTTTCGATCTGACTCGGGATCGCACCTGGAGATCCGGTATTACCATCTTTGTCTTCTAGATGATGAATCTGAACAGCTACGAGACCATTCCCCCTAGCCAAAGATTGCTCTATCTCATAATCAATATATTTACGATCTTTAGTACCATAGGTTACAAATACAACGGTCACTGTCGTGCGCTCAAGCGCCTCATCAATCATTTTTTTGATTTCTTTGCCACCTTTTTTCTTCGCTTCCTCCCACAAAGATGCATCATGAAAGCCTGCTGCGGCAGTGCCGGTTACGTTTGGAATACTACGGATTTGGTTGACTTTCCAAACATGCTTATAATGAAAACTAAAAAATACACGACGTGCCATAACTTACTCCTTAAAGATTAGTTCTAACGTTTCGATTATTCTGGACAAGAGTTGGTTCAAGGTATCAACGTCTTCTCCCAGCTTCTGAAACGATTCCCTTAACTCATCCGTTGATGCAGGATAGTATTTTTCCCAACTCGCCATAACCCTATCCCAAAGCTCTTTTGCCATCCAACCACTTGCCCCAATTGGTAAAACTGACAAGTTCATCTCTTCAGCAATCCTAAACTCCTCTTCAACCCCTCCAGCCAAAGCTGGCTTACCATCAATGTCTTTATTGCCCATAAAAAAGATGGCTATTCCAGCGCGGCCGATAAGGTCCCTTCGATACGCTGACCATGTATCGGCTCGCTCGCCTGCATTTTCAATGTGTTGGGGAAATGGCCTCAAGATAGCGTAGTCAGCGATTCGGAGTCCGGGCTTTTCATATACCTTTCTTATAACGCCAGTAATAAAGGCATTGCCGATTCCCAGACCAACACCTGAAGCAACTTTGAATCCCTTGTCAACGAGAATTTCGCCTAGAGAACACAGAAAGCGCTCTACATCCTCTCTATTCCAAGGAGTAAAGTCATGCGCGCTACCAGACAAAAATACTGTATTTTTTCTGTACCTAAGCTCTAAGGTTTTTAATATGTCAGTAATTTCGTGATAATCGTTGACAAGTATGGTCTTAATATTAAATCTCTGCAGATCTTTTATTAGCAAACCTTGCCTAATTGACTCATGTTGATACTGCTCATCGTTTGAGCAATCTTTTCTCTCGACCAATTTGAATATGCAATAATGCTGCCTCTGATGCTCCTTAAAACTTATCCTAATTCTGCTGAGAATATAATCGATATTAGGGTCAGACAGGCTAAACCCTAAAAAAAGAAACGTTTTTGAGACCAGGTCACCAGAAAGAGCGTTAACATAAGGCCCTTTATCGATAAAATATCGCTCGTAATCATCTTTAGTAATAACGGCAGAATCAGCGTGATCTACATCCCCATGCATCTTATAGACGACGGCATCCCTTCCTTTTCTAGTCGTGGCGAGTTGATTAACCGTGTATTTTACATCAGGTAATTTTCCTGCTTGTTCTAGAGATTTCTCAATGAGCTTGTCGTAATTAGTTGTCCAATAGGTTTCTATTGGCAATCTCGCTAGTATTCTATGGTTTTCGGTTGGGTCGGAGCTCTTACCGAGTTGGTCTAATATTTCTTGGTTAAGCCGATGCCTACCGTTATCATTGACATGAAATTGAGCAAGACTAATAAGGTCGGTTTCAGCCTCTATATCTATTCCCAGCTCGTCAGCTAACGGTTTGATTAGAGATTTCCAATTTACATACCCTGCTGGAATTGACAAACCAGCTCCCGCGAATATTCCCGCATTGTGCTCAAGCAACTCGCCAAGAAATCGATCAACAAATACTTTTTTATCTCGGTCCGTAGACATAATGTCTCCGATTAGAAATTATAAC